>DASUXS010000450.1:0-9767 GCA_036377855.1 Moraxellaceae bacterium | reverse complement strand
GGGTGGAACTGCCAGAACTCCATGTCCTCCAGCGGGATGCCGGCGCGCGCCGCCATGCCCAGGCCGTCGCCCGTGTTGATGAAGGCGTTGGTGGAGGCCTGGTAGATACGGCCGGCGCCACCGGTGGCGAACAGCGTGCACTTGGCCTGGAACACGGCGACATCGCCGGTGGCCAGGTCGATGCCGGTCACGCCCAGCACGTCGCCGTCGGCGTCGCGCACGATGTCCAGGGCTATCCATTCCACGAAGAACTGGGTCTTGGCGGCGAGATTGCCCTGGTAGAGGGTGTGCAGCAGTGCGTGGCCGGTACGGTCAGCTGCGGCGCAGGCGCGCTGCACAGGCTTTTCACCGTAGTTGGAGGTGTGGCCACCGAAAGGACGCTGGTAGATGGTGCCGTCGGCGTTACGGTCGAAGGGCATGCCCATGTGTTCGAGCTCGTACACGACCTTGGGCGCTTCACGGCACATGAACTCGATGGCGTCCTGGTCACCCAGCCAGTCGGAGCCCTTCACGGTGTCGTAGAAGTGGTAGTGCCAGTTGTCTTCGCTCATATTGCCCAGCGAAGCACCGATGCCGCCCTGGGCCGCCACGGTGTGGGAGCGCGTCGGGAAGACCTTGGTGAGTACCGCCACCTTGAGGCCGGCGCGGGCCAGCTGCAGCGAGGCACGCATGCCCGAGCCGCCGCCGCCGACAATCACGGCATCAAATGTGAGGGTGGGAATATTGCTTGCCTTGATGCTGCTGGCCATGAATCAGTTCCCCCACAGGATCTGGATGCCCCAGACCACGTATACAAAAATGACGAGTGCCATGCCGACCTGCAGGATGAGGCGCAGGACCGCAGCCTTGGGACCCATTTGACGTTCGGTCACATAGTCGGTGAAGACCGTCCACAGGCCCACCCAGGCATGGGCGGCCAGGGCCAGCACGGCCAGCAGCGTGAAGATGCGCGTGGCGGTGCAGGTCATCAGGGCATGCCAGTCGGCATAGGCGACATCACCGCGGCAGAGCAGGTAGCCGACGATGAAAAGGAAGTAGGCGCCGAGGATATAGGCGCTGACACGCTGGACCAGCCAGTCGGACAGGCCGGAGCGGCTGAAGCTCGTTGCGCTGTTTCTCATCAGAACACCATCCAGAAGAAGGCCAGGGCGATGCCGACGGCGGAAAGGGCCAGGGCTGCCCAGGCGAAGTTGCGGCCGCCCTGCAGCGATTCACCGATGCCGAAGTCCTGGATCAGGTGCTTGGTGCCGACAATGAAGTGGTAGACCAGGCCGGCCAGGGCGATGAAGACCAGGCCACCACCGATGAAGCCACCGAGGATGTTGTCTTTCACGTTCTGGAAAGCGGCTTCGGAAGCCAGCGATTCCTGCAATATGTAGAGCAGGACCGGAATCAGCAGGAAGATCACCACGCCCGAGATGCGATGCAGGATGGAGGCGATGGCGACCGGCGACTTCAGGTTGACCAGGAGAACCGTGGACAAACTGAGATTGACGGGTCGATTGCTTTTCACAGCGTTGTTCCTGTGGGGAGCCCGGCAGCGCGCGCTGCGGACCGTTACCTAAGGGAGTTGCGGGTGTTGCGGCAAGCCATTGAAAAGCCTTGAGATTTCAAGACATTTCCGGTCGGCCAGAAACCGGGCGGGAAGTATAATCCCGCGGAAATTCAATTACAAACCCGCAACGCAGCGAAAATCCCGTGCTGACAATCAGTTGCGTGAAGGGCGCGTGCGCCTTGGCGGCGCGCCTGCTGCTTTTTCGCACGGAACCGGCCTCATCCTAGTGCAGGTCAGGGAAAATGCCCGCCGCGCGACCCCGAGGTCATGGCCGGCTTTCGCTAAGTTTGTGTTTTTACGGTGGAATCCAGGCTTAAAACAGCGGCCCTAGATTGACAAAATTGACCCACAAATTAAGCTAGCGCGCCTTCCCAAAGTGTTTCGCCCCTGCGTTCCACCGGCTGCCGGTCACGGCGGCACCGCCTCAGGTCGACACGCAAACTGCTTTGGTTTCAATGAACTGCGCCGAACCCCCTGTATCTAGGAGATTGCCATGTCGGGCACAAAAGCCACTCTCACGATCAATGACAAGTCGATTGATCTGCCTGTTTCCTCGGGAACCCTCGGCCCTGATGTCATTGATGTAAAAGATGTGCTGGCCCAGGGCTATTTCACCTATGACCCGGGTTTCATGGCCACCGCCGCCTGCGAATCCAAGATCACCTTCATCGACGGCGACAAGGGCGTGCTGCTGCACCGCGGCTATCCCATCGACCAGCTCGCTGAAAAATCCGACTACCTCGAAACCTGCTACCTGCTGCTCAACGGCGAACTGCCCAATGCCGAACAGAAGGCTGACTTCGTCGACCGCGTCACGCAGCACACCATGGTCCACGAGCAGCTGCAGTTCTTCTATCGCGGTTTCCGCCGCGATGCGCACCCCATGGCCGTGATGTGCGGCGTGGTCGGCGCCCTCTCCGCCTTCTATCACGACAACCTCGACATCAATAATGCGGAACACCGCAAGATCGCGGCCATACGCCTGATCGCCAAGATGCCGACGATTGCCGCCATGAGCTACAAGTACAACGCCGGCCAGCCCTTCATCTATCCGGACAACAAGCTCGATTACGCCAGCAATTTCCTGCGCATGATGTTCGCCGTGCCCTGCGAGGAATATGTGGTCAATCCGGTGGTCGCCAAGGCCATGGACCGCATCTTCATCCTGCACGCCGACCACGAGCAGAACGCCTCCACCTCCACCGTGCGCCTGACCGGCTCCACGGGTGCCAATCCCTATGCCTGCATCGCTGCCGGCATCGCCGCGCTCTGGGGCCCGGCCCACGGTGGCGCCAACGAAGCCGTGCTCAAGATGCTGGACGAGATCGGTTCCGTGGATAACCTGGACAAGTTCCTGGCCAAGGCCAAGGACAAGAACGATCCCTTCAAGCTCATGGGCTTCGGCCACCGCGTGTACAAGAATTTCGACCCGCGCGCCAAGGTCATGAAGCAGTCCTGCGACGAAGTCCTGGCCGCCCTGGGCATCAACGACCCGCAGCTGGAACTGGCCATGAAGCTGGAAGAAGCCGCGCGCAACGATCCGTATTTCGTGGAGCGCAAGCTCTACCCGAACGTGGACTTCTACTCGGGCATCATCCTCAAGGCCATCGGCATCCCGACCTCCATGTTCACCGTGATCTTCGCCCTGGCCCGCACCGTGGGCTGGATCTCGCACTGGCTGGAAATGCACTCGGCCCCGTACAAGATCGGCCGTCCGCGCCAGCTCTACACGGGCCACACCCAGCGCGATTTCGTGGGCATGGACAAGCGCTGATCGCAGCTCACGCCTCAGCGTTGCAAAAAGGCCGCCTTGTGCGGCCTTTTTTTATGGGAATTAACCTGCCCCTCAGCCACTTCGTCATTCCCGCGTAGGCGGGAATCTCCTGAATTCCGGCAGGGCTTTAAAAAAGGCCCGCTGCATATCAGGGAGATCCCCGCCTACGCGGGGATGACGACGTTGCTCTGGGAAAAGTCAGCGACAGCCCACAGCGGTTTTTGCTAGCGTCTGGCTACCTCAAAGGGGAAACAACATCATGTCCCGACTCGCCTTCATCGGCCTGGGCACCATGGGCTATCCCATGGCCGGCCACCTCGCCCGCCACGGCCACGATGTCACCGTCTACAACCGCACTGCGGCCAAGGCCGACGCCTGGCGCCGTGAATACGGCGGCCGCGCCGTGGCAACACCGGCACAGGCTGCTGCCGGCGCTGAATTTGTTTTCACCTGCGTCGGTAATGACCAGGACCTGCGCGATGTCGTGCTGGGCAAGGACGGCATCGTCCACGGCCTGGAAAAAAATGCCGTGCTCGTCGACCACTCCACTGTCTCCGCCGAAGTGTCGCGCGACATCGCAGCGCAGCTGGGCGGCACACGCTTCATCGACGCTCCTGTCTCCGGTGGCCAGCAAGGCGCCATCAACGGCCAGCTCACCATCATGTGTGGTGGCGATGCGGAAATTTTCGCGCGCAGCGAAAGCGTGATGCGTCATTACGCCAAGGCGGTGACCTATATGGGTCCCACCGGCAACGGCCAGCTCACCAAGATGGTGAACCAGATCTGCGTGGCCGGCCTGGTGCAGGCTTTGTCGGAAGGACTGCATCTCGCCATGGCCGCCGGCCTGGATGCACAGCGCGTGATCGATGCGATTTCCCAGGGCGCCGCCTCCAGCTGGCAGATGGTGAACCGGCACAAGACCATGATTGCCGGTGAATACGAGCATGGCTTCGCCGTGGACTGGATGCGCAAGGACCTGGCCATCTGCCAGGACGAAGCCAGGCGCCTCGGCATCGAACTGCCGGTGGCGGCGCTGGTGGATACCTTCTATGCCGATGTGCAGGCCATGGGCGGCGGGCGCTGGGACACCTCCAGCCTGCTGGCGCGGCTGCAGGCACATGACGACCTGAAATCAAACTAACAGCAACCTGAACAAAGCTTAATGCGGACAGGCAGGCGGAGGCCGCCAGACCCGTCTAGACTGGACCGCAGTTTCTCCCAGCAGTACCACCCCACGTACCACACGAGGATGCACCATGACCAAGAACCTGATGCTTGCCCTGGGCCTCAGCCTCTGCCTTTCCGGCGTGGCGATGGCAGAGTCCGGCGGCTCGGCCACTGCCCAGCAGCAGCGCATGAAAGACTGCAACGCCCACGCCACCGACAAGAAAGGCGATGAACGCAAGGCCTTCATGAGTGCCTGCCTCTCGGGCAAGGAAGCACCGGGAAAGGATGCGCCCAAGGCCGCATCCTCGCAGCAGCAGCGCATGAAGGATTGCAATGAAAAAGCCACCGGCAAGAAAGGCGACGAGCGCAAGGCCTTCATGAGCAGCTGCCTCTCCGGCAAGGAAGAAGCGGCCAAGGCGGCCCCTACCCAGCAACAGCGCATGAAGGATTGCAACGACAAGGCCACCGGCAAGAAAGGTGACGAGCGCAAGGCCTTCATGAGCAGCTGCCTCAAGGGCTGAAACGTCCGTTACAGAAAAGGCCCGCTCCTGCGGGCCTTTTTGCTTTTCAGGACGACCTGTTCAGGGCTGTCTGCCAGTCATCTGTTTGTCCCGCAAACAGCAGATTTATTGCTGATTCGTGAACTGCATCGCTTTACACTCGGCCCGGGTGCGACAAGCCATGAAGCGGCTGCTTGCAAAACAAGTGGCCGGCAAGAACAGGTACCCGCATAAGGACAGCAGCGACACGAGGACGAGCCCGCATGAAAACAATGCTCGCCGTGGTCATTCTTCTGATGGGGACGGGGATGGCCTATGGTAACGAGGATAATCGCGAGGACTGCAACCGCAAGGCGGAAGGGACTTCCGGCTCGGAACGCAACCGCATCATCAGCGCCTGCATTCGCCGCAATGCCCGCGCCAACAACATGCCGCCCATGCTGGGCAAGATGACCGAATGCAACCGCAAGGCCGGCGACATGACCGGCGACGCCCGCATCAGCTTCGTGGACAAATGCCTGAAAGAGCCCTGAAACCGAAGCACCATGAAACAGAAATGAAAAAGCCCGCAGCAGCGGGCTTTTTCATTCAGGCGCAGACCATCACTTTTCGATGATGGCGACCACGCCCTGGCCACCTGCGGCGCAGATGGACACCAGGATGCGGCCCGAACCCTTTTCGTTCAGCAGCTTGGCCGCGGAGGCCACGATGCGGCCGCCGGTGGCGGCAAAGGGATGGCCGGCGGCCAGCGAGGAGCCGTTGACGTTGAGCTTGGCGCGGTCGATGGAGCCCAGCGCCTTCTTCAGGCCCAGGCGTTCCTGGCAGGCCTTGTCGTCTTCCCAGAACTTCAGGGTGGACAGCACTTGGCCGGCGAAGGCTTCGTGGATTTCGTAGAAATCGAAATCCTGCAGGGTCAGGCCCACGCGCTCCAGCATGCGCGGCACGGCATACACCGGCGCCAGCAGCAGGCCTTCCTTCTTGTGCACGAAGTCAACGGCGGCGGTTTCCACCGTGGTCAGATAGGCCAGCACGGGCAGGTTGTGCTTCTTGGCCCACTCTTCGGAAGCCAGCAGCACGACGGAGGCGCCGTCGGTCAGGGGCGTGGAGTTGCCGGCGGTCATGGTGCCCTTCTCGCGGTCACCGAAGACCGGCTTGAGGGTGGCCAGCTTTTCCACGGTGGAACCGGGACGCAGGTTGTCGTCGCGCTCCAGGCCCATATACGGGGTGATGAGGTCATTGAAGAAACCGCGCTCGTAGGCGGCGGCCATGTTCTTGTGGCTCTTGAAGGCCAGCTCGTCCTGGGCTTCGCGGGTGATGCCCCATTCGGCCGTGGTGATGGCCTGGTGCTCGCCCATGGACAGGCCGGTGCGCGGCTCGCCATTGGCGGGGATTTCCAGGCCCACCATGCCCGGGCGGAACTTGGCCAGGGCGGCCAGGCGCTGCTTGTTGTCCTTGGCGCGGTTCAGGTTGAGCATGAACTGGCGCAGGCCTTCACCGACCCCGATGGGGGCGTCGGAGGTGGTGTCCACGCCACCGCCGATGCCGGACTCGATCTGGCCGGTGGCGATCTTGTTGGCGATGTAGTTGATGGCCTGGAGGCCGGTGCCGCAGGCCTGCTGCAGGTCGCAGGCCGGGGTTTCCGGGGCCAGCTTGGTGTTGAGCACGGCTTCGCGCGTCATGTTGAAGTCACGCGACAGCTTGAGCACGGCACCTGCCGCCACTTCGCCCAGGCGTTCGCCGTCGAGCTTGTAACGGGAGACCAGGCCATCCAGCGCGGCAGTCAGCATGTCGATATTGGAGGCGGTGGCGTAGGCACCGTTGGAGCGGGCGAAGGGAATGCGGTTGCCACCGATGATGGCGACGCGGCGGAGAGTGGTCATGGCAGGTACTCCTTGCTGATTTTCCAGGCGCGCACCCTAACACAGTTGTCCTACCCGGTATTGGCAGACCGGTCGGTATCGGGCGGGCGGAGGGGCAAATGTGGGAGGCAGGGGCATTTGTTAGCCTGCCGCCCGTTTTGGAACCTGCGCAAAGGCGGCCCTGGCCTGCCCGTTCGCCGGTTTTTCACCGGGAGGGTAGCCACTCCGCCGTTCTTTTCTTAGAGTGTCGGCCTTTCCCGCAGAACCCCTGATCGGTACCTCTTTGGCACCGGCAGGACCCGCCTCCACGATGTACGCGTTAAGCCAAGGACCTGATCATGAGTGACCGTTATACACAGTTTGCGAATTCCCCCCTGGGCCGCCTGCTGGCCAAGAACCTGGGCCTGCCGCAGCCCGTCAATCTTGATCGCTTCCAGGCCGGTGCGCCCGTCATCAGCGGCAGCGTGCGCTTCGGTGCCGCCGCCGAAGGCAACCTGAGCAAGGCCGTGAACGGCATCCTCAAGAACATCGGCGCCAGCGTGAACAACGCCCCGGTCAGCGCCGAGAGCGATGCCAGCTTCAAGGCCGTGGTGTTCGATGCCAGCGGCGTGAAAGACAGCACCGACCTGGTGAAGGTCTATGAATTCTTCAAGCCGGTGATGCGCAAGGTGGACCAGTCGGCCCGCCTGATCGTGCTCGGCATTCCGCCGGAAAATGCGGAAAACCCCCGCCACGCCACCGCGCAGCGCGCACTGGAAGGCTTCACCCGCGCCCTGGGCAAGGAAGTGAAGAAAGGCGGTACCGCACAGCTGATTTATGTCGCCCCGGGCGCCGAAGACCAGCTCGAATCCTCGCTGCGCTTTTTCCTGTCGCCGCGTTCCGCTTATGTCTCCGGCCAGGTGGTGCGTGTCAGCGCCTCCGGCACGCAGGCCAAGCTGGACTGGAACAAGCCCCTGGCCGGCAAGGTCGCCCTGGTGACCGGCGCTTCGCGCGGCATCGGTGAAGCCATTGCCAAGACCCTGGCCCGCGACGGCGCCCATGTCATCGGCCTGGACATCCCGCAGCTGGCTGACGACCTCAAGGTCGTGACCAGCCTCATCGGCGGCTCCGCTTTCGCCGGCGACATCACCGCGGCCGACGCCCCGCAGAAAATCGCGGCCTACCTGAAGGAAAACCACGGCGGCGTGGACATCATCGTGCACAACGCCGGCGTCACCCGCGACAAGACCCTGGCCAACATGACCGAGCAGCAGTGGAATATGGTGCTCAACATCAATCTGTCGTCGGAAGAGCGCATCAATGACGAGCTGCTGGCACAGAACGTGATCCGCGAAAACGGCCGCATCATCTGCGTGTCCTCCATTTCCGGCATCGCCGGCAATATGGGCCAGAGCAACTACGCCATGAGCAAGGCCGGCGTGATCGGCATGGTTCAGTCCATGGCACCGGTGCTGAAGGCCAGGAACATCACCATCAACGCCGTGGCCCCGGGCTTCATCGAAACCGCCATGACCGCCGCCATCCCCTTCGCCATCCGCGAAGCCGGCCGCCGCATGAACTCCATGTCGCAGGGCGGTCTGCCTGTTGACGTGGCGGAAACGATTGCCTGGTATGCCAGCCCCGCTTCGGCCGGCCTCAATGGCAATGTGGTGCGCGTCTGCGGCCAGTCTTTGATTGGCGCTTGATGAAAATTCCCTTCTCCCTTCGGGAGAAGGTGCCCGAAGGGCGGATGAGGGACGGCACCTAAATCCAGCACAGTGCTGAATTAAAGGCCGCCCCTCACCCCAGCCCTCTCCCAAAGGGAGAGGGAGCCTATTTTTACGGAGCCTAACGAAATGTCCGTTCGCGAACTGACTGCCCCCTCCAGCACCGCTGCGCTGTATTCCCGCGCCGTGCTGGGTGCCATCGCCGGCAAGAGCGGCACCGAGCTGCCGGTGCTGGAGCTGGTGATGCGCGATGTGAAGATCGATCGCAACAACCTCGCGGCCTATAACCGTGTCTGCAATTTCGCGCAGAAGGAAACGCTGCCGGTGACCTATCCCTTCGTGCTGGCCTTCCCGCTGCATATGGAAGTCATCACGGATCCGGCCTTCCCCTATGCCGCCATGGGCCTGGTGCATATCCAGAACTCCATCACGCAGCATCGCCCGATTGCCGCTTCGGAGAGCTTCACCATCCAGGTGCGTCCGGCCAATCTGCGTCCGCATGACAAAGGCATGCAGTTCGACATCCTGACCACGCTGACGGCGAACAACGAAGTCGTGTGGGAGTCGGTGAGCACCATGCTGCGCCGCGGCGGTGGCAGCGGCGGCGAAAGCAAGGCCGCTCCCAAGCCGGCCTCCGCCTCGACGGCCATCAGCGCCCCCATCGTGCAGTGGAGCCTGCCGGCCGACCTGGGTCGTCGTTATGGCGCCGCTTCCGGTGACCGCAATCCCATCCACCTTTATGCCTTCACCGCCAAGCTCTTCGGCTTTCCGCGCGCCATCGCCCATGGCATGTGGAGCAAGGCGCGCTGCCTGGCGGCGCTGGATGGCCGTCTGCCCGAGGCTTATACGGTGGATGTGCAGTTCAAGCTGCCGGTGCTGCTGCCGGCCAAGGTGTCCTTCAATTCTGAACGCGATGCCGCCGGCATCAGCTTCAGCCTCAGCGATGCCAAGAGCGGCAAACCGCATCTGGCGGGTACGGTCAGGGCTGCCTGATACATCGCTGAAAAAAAGCCCGCAAATGCGGGCTTTTTTATTGGAAGCTACACATTCCCCATCTAAATAAACTGTCGCCCCGGCGAAGGCCGGGGCGACAGTGGTGCAGAAGGAGCAGTGGGAAACCAATAGCAGCTTTACGCCCGCAGCCACTGCAGCAACAGCTGCGGCAAAGAATCCACCGCCCGTATCGTCGCCGTATTGACTTGCCAG
>DASUXS010000449.1:0-8413 GCA_036377855.1 Moraxellaceae bacterium | reverse complement strand
TTCCCTGTTCCCCTCACCGGTATTGCGCGACCGGAGCCCCCCGCCTGAACCCGGGTCGGAAGTGGCGCGCATGTTCTTGAATCAGGTGTTTGAAGTAATTAGCACGACCGTGCAGTTTCTGTGCTATTTGTGAAATTTCGTCACCTGGATGGCTTCTTGCGTGACTTATCGGTCTGTCAGTTTCAGAGCAGGCCCTTATGTATAATCAGCGCCCGCCGGACCGGCCCCGCGCCAGTCCCCACGCCATCCCAGCCCAGCCCCTGCCCGGAGCCTTGCATGACCGTCATCAAGCAGGACGACCTCATACAGAGCGTCGCTGATGCCCTCCAGTACATCTCCTATTACCACCCGGTGGACTTCATCCAGGCCATCAACGCCGCCTACGAGCGCGAAGAGAGCCAAGCCGCCAAGGACGCCATGGCGCAGATCCTGATCAACTCCCGCATGTGCGCCACCGGCCACCGCCCCATCTGCCAGGACACCGGCATCGTGACCGTGTTCGTGAAGGTGGGCATGGACGTGCGCTGGGACCTGGGCGGCATGAGCCTGGACGATGCCATCAACGAAGGCGTGCGCCGCGCCTACCTGCATCCGGACAATGTGCTGCGCGCTTCGATTCTGCGTGACCCCGCCGGCAAGCGCGCCAACACCAAGGACAACACCCCGGCCGTGATCCACTACAGCATCGTGCCGGGCAACAAGGTGGACATCACCGTGGCGGCCAAGGGTGGCGGCTCGGAAAACAAATCCAAGATGGCCATGCTCAATCCTTCCGACTCCATCGTCGACTGGGTGCTCAAGACCGTGCCCACCATGGGCGCCGGCTGGTGCCCGCCGGGCATGCTGGGCATAGGCATAGGCGGCACCGCGGAAAAGGCCGCGCTGCTGGCCAAGGAATCGCTGATGGATCCGGTGGACATGCACGAGCTGCTGGCCCGCGGTCCGCAGAACCGTATCGAAGAGCTGCGTGTCGAGCTCTATGAAAAAGTGAATGCGCTGGGCATTGGCGCGCAGGGCCTGGGCGGCCTCACGACGGTCGTCGACATCAAGATACGCGACTATCCGACGCACGCCGCTTCGCTGCCCGTGGCCATGATTCCGAATTGCGCCGCCACCCGCCATGTGCATTTCGAACTCGACGGCTCCGGCCCTGCGGAACTGGAAGTGCCCAAGCTGGAAGACTGGCCGCAGATCACCTGGGAATCCAACAAGGCGCGCCGCGTCAACCTGGATACGCTGACCCAGGCCGATATCGAAGCCTGGCAGCCGGGTGAAACCCTGCTGCTGTCCGGCACCATGTACACGGGCCGCGATGCTGCCCACAAGCGCATGACGGAAATGTTTGCGCGCGGTGAATCGCTGCCGGTGGACCTGAAAGGCAAGTTCATTTACTACGTCGGCCCGGTCGATCCGGTGCGTGACGAAGTGGTGGGCCCTGCCGGTCCGACGACGGCCACGCGCATGGACAAGTTCACCGACGTGGTGCTGGAAAAGACCGGCCTCATGGGCATGATAGGCAAATCCGAACGTGGTCCGGTCGCCATCGAAGCCATCAAGAGGCACAAGGCGGTTTACCTGATGGCGGTGGGGGGGGCGGCTTATCTCGTTTCCAAAGCCATTCGCAAAGCACGCGTGGTGGCTTTCGAAGACTTAGGGATGGAAGCGATCTACGAATTCGTCGTGGAAGACATGCCGGTGTCCGTGGCCGTGGATGTGAAGGGCGAGTCCGTGCACAACACCGCCCCGAAAATATGGCAGGCCAAGATCGGCAAGATCCCGGTCACCGCCTGATTGTCGCTATTGTGAAAAAGCCCGCGTCCGCGGGCTTTTTTATTGTGAATCATTCACTGAGCCCGCCAAGAAAACGGCTGGCGGTGATTCCATTGTCAGAGCTACTAACCCCTCTGTCGCCCCGGCGAAGGCCGGGGCCCAGCGTCTTTAGCGGCATGGAAATCGACACTCACCGTTCGCCCTGAGCTTGTCGAAGGGCGCTTTTGCTCAGCCGTGGTGGTGATGTTCGTGCTGCATTTCCGGCGCTGCATCGTGATGATGCGCATGCCCAGGCAGCAGCGCTGCCGCCGCCGTCCACACCCCAAACACTATGACGCAAATACCGGCGACACGACGCACCGCCAGCTGTTGCAGCCACTGCCGCAACTGACCCGCCAATGTGCCGGTGACCAGCAGCAAGGGCAGGGTGCCCAGCCCGAAGGCCAGCATGAGGCCGGCGGATTGCAAAGCATCGGCGCGGGCCAGTGCCAGCGTGAGTGCGCTGTACACCAGGCCACAAGGCAGAAAGCCCCAGAGCGCTCCTGCGGCAATGGCCTTCAGCGGATGATCTATCGGAAGGAGTTTTTTCCGAAGAGGCTGCAAACGCTGCCAGAGCTTTCCGCCCAGCATCTCCAGCTTCAGCAGCGTATTGCCCCAGCCCGCCAGGTACAGCCCCAGCAGCACCATGAACACCGCCGCCACCACGCGTGGCCAGGGGCTTTGTGCCCAGCCACCGGGAATGTTCTGCGCCAGCAGCCCCGCCACCAATCCCAGCAAGGCGTAGGTGAGCAAACGGCCGCTGTTGTAAGCCAGCTGCCATGCCAGCAGCTTTGCTCCCTTGCGTGAGCTTTCCGGCTGCGCAAAAGGCAGCGCTGCGGAAATGCCGCCGCACATGCCGGCGCAATGCGTGCTGCCCAGCAGTCCGGTGACCAGGGCCGTCAGCAGCAGGGCATGGTCAATCATCCGCGTCCTGCCTTTGCCGCTGCCGGCGTTCGTCGCGGTCATCCATCACGATACGGTGGGCGGGGCCTTCCATGTCGTCGAACTGGCGGCTTTTCACCGCCCAGAAAAAGACCCAGACCCCGGCGGCCAGGAAAAGCAGGCTGAGCGGCACCAGAAAATAGATCACTTCCATACAGCGTTCTCTTCAAAAAATTCAGCGCAGGCGCAGCGCATTGCCCACGACCAGCAGCGAGCTTAGTGACATGCCAAGTGCCGCGGCCCAAGGTGGCAGCCACCCAAGGGCAGCCGGAGGCAGTACGGCCAGATTGTAGGCCAGTGCCCAGCCCAGGTTTTGCCGGATGATGCTTTGGGTACGGCCGGCCATTTTCTGTGCCGCCGCTATCGGGCGCAGGTCATCCTGCAGCAGCACGCTGTCCGCCGTGACCTGGGCCAGATCGGTAGCCGAAGCCATGGCCACCGATACATGGGCCTGCGCCAGCACGGGGGCGTCGTTGACGCCATCACCGACCATGACTACCACGGCACCTTGCTCTTGCAGCTGCTGCACGCAGCTGCGCTTTTCTTCCGGACTGAGGCCGCCCTGCACATGATCCAGGGGCAGTTGCGCTGCAACGGTTTGCAGCTGTGCGGAGCGATCGCCGGACAGCAGCCAGAGTTTGAGGCCCTGCTGTTTCAGCGCGGCGAGAACCTCGGTGGCTTCAGGACGCAGGCTGTCTTCCAGCGTGAAGGCTGCGATGGCGCCTTCGGCATCGGCCAGCCAGATACGGTCATTGTCAGCGGCCTCGGATGCCGGCAGTGCAAAGGCAGCATGCCCGATACGGTATTCGCGGCCATCGATGCGTCCGCTGATACCGGCGCCGGCCTCATGCCGCCGTGCGCTGACAACAGGCAGGTCGGCCAGCTGCAAATGCTGGAAGGCCCGGGCCAGCGGATGCTCGGAATGCTGCTCCAGCGCTGCCGCCAAGCGCAGCGCTTGCTGCTCATCACCGCGCAGGGTTTGCTGCGCACTGAGGCGGACACGGCCCTCGGTCAGCGTACCGGTCTTGTCGAAAACGATATGCGTGGCGGCGGAAAGCGTTTCCAGCACATGGCCGCGCGTGATGAGGAAGCCTTTGCCGGCCAGCGCATTGGTGGCACAGCCCAGCGCCATGGGCGTGGCCAGCGACAGCGCACAGGGGCAGGTGGCCACCAGCACTGACAGCGTGATCCAGAAGGCGCGCGACCAGTCGCCCTGCCAGCCCCAGGCCAGGAAAACCAGCAGGGCAAGAACCAGCACCACCGCCACGAAAACCTGGGCCAATTGATCGGCACGACTTGCCAGCTGTGGCTTTTCCGACAGCGCACGATCCAGCAGGCGATGCAGTGTGCCCAGGATGCCTTCGCGGCTGTCATGCGTGACTTCCAGCAGCAATACGCCGTCGCTGTTCAGGCTGCCGCCCAGAACGGTGTCACCCACGTTTTTTTCCAGCGGCAGCGGTTCACCGGTAAGCAGGGCTTCGCTGACAGCGCTGCGGCCTTCCAGCACGCGGCCGTCGGCGGGCAGGATTTCACCGGGTTTGACCAGCACACGCTCGCCCGGTTTGAGTTCGCTGGCTGCTATTACTTCCTGCGTGCGGCCATCGGCCGACATTCTGGTCGCCAAGCGCGGCAGCTGTGCCATCAGGCGTGCGGCAGTATCACCAGAACGCTGGCGGGCGCGTGCTTCCAGGTAATGGCTGGTGAGCAGGAAGAAGATGAACATGGTGACGGAGTCGTAATAACTGTCGCCATGGCCGGCCAGCGTGGCGTAGACGCTGGCGAAATAGGCGCCCGCCAGGGCCAGGGTCACGGGCACATCCATATTCAGGCGGCGGGCACGCAGGGCGCGCCAGGCGGAGCGATAGAAAGGCCAGCCGGCATAAAAGAAAACCGGCGTGGTGAGCAGCAGGTTTATCCAGTCCAGGTAGCGGCGGTATTCGGCTTCGATACCGCTGTAATGGCCGGTGTAGAGCGAGCCCGCATACATCATCACCTGCATCATGCCGAAACCGGCCACCGCCAGCCGCGTCAGCAGCTGGCGGTTTTCTTTTTGCAGCTGCTGTGTGTGTGCGTCAGGACGGTAGGGGTGGGCGCGATAGCCGATGGCGGCCAGGCTTTGCAGCAGCTGGCCCAGGCTGGTGGCCTGGCTGTCCCAGGCCAGGGACAGGCGATGCGTGCTGAGATTGACCACGGCCTTCTTTACGCCGGCTTCCTGTTGCAGCTTTTTTTCAATCAGCCAGACACAGGCGGCACAGTGCAGGTCTTGCAGTGACAGCTCCAGGCTGTCGATACCGTTTTCCTGCTGCAGGAATTCCTGGCGCACCGAGGGATGGTTCCAGTCCGTGTGCGACACGGCTTCCGGGGGGCGGCTGGCGGGAATGTTTTCACGGTCGGCGTAATAGTCCTCCAGCCCGCTTTCCATGATGCTGTCGGCGACAGCCAGGCAGCCGGGGCAGCAGAAATTGCGCGGCCGCTGCAGCACCACACGCTGGAAGCGGCTGCCGGTGGTGACAGGCAGGCCACAATGGAAACAAAGGGCGGGCAGTGCTTCGGAGGCACTCATGGCCGGTCTGGCGCACCCAGATGCAGCTTTTCCCGCGGGAAGCGGGTGTCATCCAGCAGGCGCCATCCGCCGCCATCCAGTTCCACACTGAAATGGCCATCGAGAGGGCGTTGCAGCAGGCCGCTGTAGCGCGAACCGGCTTGCTGGCGCAGCAGCAGGTGCTGGTCACGTTCGGGCAGGGTGGCATGGGAAAAGGAGAGCTGCAGCTGCGTGGGCAGGGCGGTGTCTTTGCCCGTCCGCAGTTGCAGGATGATTTCACCCGTCAGTGCATCCACGGTGAGATCGGCCGACAGCTGCAGGGCCTGCGCCTTTTGCTCACGCGCCATGTCCAGGTTGATGGCCTTGCCGTCCTTGTACCAGTCATCACGCACCACGCTGTCCTGGTTTTTCACGGCAATCACCACCGTGCTGATGCCCGCCACCACGGCGGCGGCAGGCAGGGCCATGATGAACCAGGGCCAGAACTGGCGGTACCAGGGCAGTGTATCCGTGGTCATGGCAGCCTCAACGGGAAGCGGGGGCGAAGAAACGGCTGTCGCTGTCTTTCTTCAGTTTGGGATTGGCGCTGGACTGTACCGTGAACAGCACCGGGTATTTGCTCTTTTTCAGCAGGCCGGGATCGGCCACCAGGGTGACCGGCACCGAAGCCAGCTCACCGGCATCCACATCCAGTTCCACCGCCTTGGCCAGCTTGATGTTGGGATCGCTCTCGATACGCACGATGAAGTGCTCGCGCTGCTGGCTCTTGTTCATCACCTTGAGCAGGTAGACATTTTCTATCATGCCGTCGCTGCTTTCACGGTAAAGCTGGTTGCGGTCACGCAGGGTTTCCACTTCCAGGGGCACGCGCAGGGTGAGGGCGGCCAGGAAAACGCCGGCCATGATGGCGATGACCGCGGCATAGCCTATCAGCCGCATGCGCAGCAGGCGGTATTTGCCGCCGTGGTCCAGCAGGTTTTCCGTGGTGTAGCGCACCAGGCCGCGCGGATAGTTCATCTGGTCCATGATGGAATCGCAGGCGTCTATGCAAGCCGCGCACTGTATGCACTCGAACTGCAGGCCGTCGCGTATGTCTATGCCGGTGGGGCAGACCTGCACGCAGAGTTCGCAGTCTATGCAATCGCCCAGGCCCAGGGCTTTCGGGTCGGCCTCGCGTTTGCGGCCGCCGCGCGGATCACCGCGATGCTTGTCATAGGAAATGATGAGCGTGTCCCGGTCCATCATCACGCTCTGGAAACGGCCGTAGGGACACATATAGAGGCAGACCTGCTCGCGCATCCAGCCGGCATTGAGATAGGTGGCGCCGGTGAAGAAAGCGATCCAGAACAGCTCCCATACCCCGAGCTGGAAATTCAGCAGCTCAAGGGTGAGGGTGCGTGCCGGTGTGAAATAGCCGACAAAGGTGATGGCGGTGACAAAGGCCACGGCCAGCCAGCCCGTATGTTTGAGGCTGCGGCGCAGCAGCTTGTTCAGGCTGAAGCCGGCTTTGTCCATGCGTAGCCGCGCATTGCGTTCGCCCTCGGCCAGGCGCTCTATGATCATGAAGATCTTGGTCCACACCGTCTGCGGGCACATATAGCCGCAATACACGCGCCCTGCGAACACCGTCAGTGCGAACAGCGAAAACGCCGCCAGGATCAGCAGCCAGGACAGGAAAAAGAAATCCTGCGGCAGGAAGGTCCACCAGAAGATATAGAACTTGCGCTCGGGCAGGTCGAAGAGCAGGGCCTGGCGGCCATCCCAGGTCACCCAGGGCAGCAGGAAGTACAGGCCCAGCGTGGCCCAGATGGTGACGATGCGGATGTTTTGAAAAAAACCACTGATGCTACGCGCCTGGATCTTTTCGCGCTTGGCATAGAGGTCCACGCCGGGAGGCTCATGGACCGGGATATGGCGGGCGGGCTTGCTGCTCATGGTGCTTGCATCTGCCCTGGCGGGCAGTGTCCAAAATGAATTGAGAAACCTGGCGGCGGGCGGGGCTTTTCAATTCACTCTGATTTCTCTTTGACGCTCTGCGTGTCCCTGTCCGCCATCATGCGCCGCCTGGGCGCAGATGGCGAATGGGAAATCCCTATTAGCCTGATCAGTTTTCCGGATCAGGCTGGCTGTGTGTTGCCGCCGGTGCGCTGGCGCCATGCGACAGCGACCACACATAGGCCGCCAGCAAATGCACGCGCTCCGGACCCAGCAGGTCCTTCTGCGCCGGCATATGGCCCTGGCGGCCTTCGCCTATGGTCTTGATCAGCGTGCCTTCGCTGCTGCCATAGAGCCAGATGTTGTCGGTGAGGTTGGGCGCGCCCAGCAGCGGGTTGCCCTTGCCGTCCGGACCATGGCAGGCGACGCAGGTGTTGTTGTAGGCCTGCTTGCCCGCCACGGAATAGGCATTCTCCGACTGCAGATTGGCCATCACGCGCACATAGTGCGCCACATTGCGCACACCATCCGCGCCCAGCGCTTCCTTCCAGGCCGGCATCACGCCGTTGCGACCGTTGAGGATACTGGTTTCTATCGTGGCGGCGTCGCCCCCATAGAGCCAGTCGGCATCGGTCAGGTTGGGAAAGCCGCGTGCGCCATGCGCATCGGTACCATGGCAGGTTGCGCAGTTGTTGGCGAACAGCCGGCCGGCGATTTTCATGGCGCGGGGATCACGCGACAGCTCCTCGATAGGCACCGCGGCATAGCCGGCATAGATGGCGCCGTACTGGGCCTGGTATTCCTTTTCCTGCTGCTGCACTTCGCCTGCCGACGTCCAGCCCAGCACGCCGGGATAATTGCCCAGGCCGGGATAGAGCACGAGATAGACCAGCCCGAAGACGATGGTCAGCCAGAACATGAACAGCCACCAGCGCGGCAGGGGATTGTTGTATTCGCGGATGCCGTCGTATTCGTGGCCGGTGGTGCCGTCGTCTGGCAGGTCTTTGATGTCCATGCGCCGCGTCCACATGAGCAGCCAGGCGCAGCCGGCGATCACCAGCAGCGTGATCGCGATGATGTAAACACTCCAGAAATTGCTCATCTGGTTTTCTCCTCTGCGGCCTTGTCTTTCGCGGCCGTCAGGATGGGATCGTTGTCCAGGGGCAGGCGGCCATCGGCTTCAAA
>DASUXS010000448.1:0-3525 GCA_036377855.1 Moraxellaceae bacterium | reverse complement strand
GCGTTTCTGCAATTCCTTTTGCAGCCACTGCTCGCGGATGACGCGGCCGTAATAGCCATTGCTGCCCAGTTCCACCTTGCCGTTCTTCACATAGGCGAAGGTGGCGATGCGCAGGGTGGCGGGCAGGGCTTCGGCCCGCAGCCAGGATGACAGCAGCAACAGAAAAGGCAGCAGCAGCGCAGCGCGCGCGAATCGTTTCATGACGGGACTCAATGCAGGAAGGGGGAGGGCGCCGGATCGGGCGTGGTGGCATACAGCGCGGGCCGGCGCTGCAATTCCTCCAGCACTTCGCGCAGCGGTTCCGGCGCCAGCCAGGCCTGCAGGTCGAAATCGCCGGGAATCAGCTGCTGCCCGGCCAGGAAATCCTTGAAGATGCCCAGGCCGCGCACCGAACGCTCGGAAAATTCCAGCTGCAGGTTTTCATGCAGCTGCTCGCCATAGGCGTAATTCACCCAGGCTTCGGACCAGCCTGTCTCACGGCCGATCAGCGTACGCACCGCTGCCGGATGCCTGGCCGCCCAGCGTCCCGCCAGCACGCTTTGCGCCAGCAGCTGCTTCACGGCGTCAGGCCGGTTTTCCAGCAGCCAGCGGCTCACCGTCAGCGGCCGCGGCGTGCAGTTGTTGACGCGCACACCGGCATCAGGATGCCGGCCGATATTCACCAGCACGGCGGCGCCCAGCAGGTGCACGGCCTGCGCACCCTGCGCATCCTTCACATACACCGCATCGACATCGCCGCGCGCCAGCGCCCGCACCTGGTTGGTGTAGCTGTAGCGGCCACGGCGGCCGGTGCCGGTGGAGGTCACCTGGCCATCCTTGAAGGTGGCGGCGATTTCCTGGTCGGTAAGGTCGACGATTTCCACATCCGCCAGGGTCAGGCCGGCGGTGGCCAGAACGGCAGCGAAAGCGCGCAGCGAAGCGGCGCGGCTGTGGTCTATCAGCACGTCATGACGCGGCACGCCGATACGGCGACCACGCAGCTCGCGCACCTGGGTGATGGCATGGGCGGACCCCACAGTGCCGGGCATGGTGATGATGGCCTGGAATTCATCGGTCCAGGTCAGGCCCACCACGCGGGTGTCCTGGCCAGCGGCACGCGCCCACAGCGACGGCACGCTGCCGCCCTGGCGGAAAGAATTCGGCAGAGGACTTTCATAATAAGTGACGCGCTCGGCGGGATTATTGCTTTCCTGCTGCAGCAGGCGCATCTGCAGGCCGCATTGCTGGCGCAGGGCTTTTTCCAGCCAGCCCTGCTGCGCGGCTATGCCCAGCGAACTGGGCACGGGACAGCGTGCATACCAGATGTCGCCGGCCTGGTTGTTGTTGGAATCCACACTCATTTCCCTGATGCCTCGGATGAAGCCGTCTCCGGCAGGGGCTGCTCCCTGGCGGAGGCAGCCCCTTTTTCGTTCAGCGCTTTTCAGCGCTTCCCTTCAACACTGTCTTATCAACACTTCCTTACCAGCGTGTGGTGACCGACACGCCGCCACTCAGGCCTTCGCCCCAGTAGACGATGGTGCCGGTGCCACCCGTGGTGCCAGGCAGGGTGTGCTGCTTGTACTGCTTGTCCGTCAGGTTGTTCACATAAGCAGTGACATTGAACTTGTTGTCTGACGTGACATAGGCAACACGCGCATTGCCCAAGGCGTAGGGGCCCTGTGACAGGTTCGGGTTCACCTGGTCGTTGGTGTAGAAGTAGAAGCGCGTGACATAGTTCCAGTCAGTGCCCAGCACGATGTCGTCACCGCTGGCCAGCGGAATGCGGTATTCCACATTGGCCACCGCGGAAAAGTCCGGCGAGCGCACGAACTTGTTCCCTGTGTAATTGCCGGCGCTGTCACGGAAGTTGGTGAACTCGGTGTCCAGCCAGCCCAGGCCACCACGGATGCGCAGGTTGGAAACCGGCAGTGCGACGATTTCCAGCTCGGCGCCATTGGCCTCGCCTTCCGCCGCGTTCCTCAGCTGCGAGCTGGGTCCCGACGTGGTCGGCACCACGGCATTGATCTGCATGTCTTCGTAGATGTAATGGAAGACATTGGCGTTGAGGTTGAGGCGGCCATCCAGCCACTCGGACTTGTAGCCCAGCTCATAGGAAGTGAGGTATTCCGGGCTCAGCACGTTCACCTGCACCTGGGTGGTGGCGCCGCTGTTATAGCCACCGCCACGGAAACCCTTGGCAAAGTGGAAATACACGCGCTGCGTATCCGTGATGCTGTATTCCGGCGTCAGGTCATAGCTCCAGTCACCCCAGCTGTCCTCGCGGTCCTGGCGGGCGGTGACGGTCTTGGGCGAACTCACGGCGTACAACGGCCACCAGACATTGCTGTCGGCAAAAGCCACCGTGCCCGTGCCCAGGTAACGGGTCAGGTCGATGTCCTTGTTTTCCGTGGTCCAGCGCAGGCCGCCGGTCACCGCCAGTTGCGGCGTGAAGCGGAAAGTGGCGCTGCCGAAAGCCGCATAACTTTCACTGCCATAGGTGTAGAAGGCATCGCTGTAGGCCAGCGGGCGTGGACCCGGTCGCTGCAGGGTATCCAGGGTGGCGCTGGCGGAATCCGAGCGTATGTCTTCCTTGAAGTAGTGCAGGCCGGTCACCCAGTTCAGGCGGTCTTCGCGTGGCGAGGCCAGGCGGAATTCCTGGGAGATCTGGTGGCTCTTGGCTTCGCTGTGGCCACGCGACAGCTCCAGCGGCGTGTTGTCGCTGTCGGTCAGGGTTTCCTGTTCAAAGCCCTCAAAGGCGCTGATGGAGGTCAGCTCGTAACGGTTGAGCTGCCATTTCAGGTTGAGCGCGGCGCCGCTCTGGCTGATATCGGTGGCGCCCGGCGCATTGGAGCTGGTGGTGTAGCGGTCCTTGCTGGGCAGGTAGCTCACGCCATTGATGTTGTAGCTGCCGCCGGCACCCGTGCCTATCACCGTGGCATTGTTGCCGGTGCTGCTGTATTCGCGCAGATGCACATTGAACAGCGCTTCCAGGTTGTCGGTGACCTTGGCCAGGAACTGCACGCGGGCGGCGCCGTCCTTGAGGGCCACGCCCTTGTCGCCGGTGAAGGTGTTGTCATAGGCGCCGTCACGGGTTTCGTAATGGAAGGCCGCGCGCGTGGCCACGCGTTCGCTGTTGGGACCGCCAAAGGCCGCTTCCAGCACGGTGCTGTCGAAGCTGCCGTAATCGATCTTGGCGTAGCCGTCGCTGCTGGTGAGGCTGGGCTTTTTCGACACGTAATTCACGGCGCCGCCGGTGGTGTTCTTGCCCCAGAGCGTGCCCTGCGGACCGCGCAGCACCTCCACGCGCTCAAGGTCAAAGACCGGGAAGCCGGTGGCGGAGGCGTTGCTGATATAGACGTCGTCCAGGTAGATGCCGATGGGGCTGGGCGAATCCAGGGTCTGGGTGCCGGTCCCCACGCCGCGTATCCACCAGCGCGGACGCGTGTGGCCACCGCTGGTGGCGGCGGAGGCGTTGGGCACGTATTTGATGACATCGTTGGCGGCGCGGCCCACGCCTTCGTCCTGCAGCTGGTTGCCGCTGATGGC
>DASUXS010000447.1:0-6632 GCA_036377855.1 Moraxellaceae bacterium | reverse complement strand
CGCATTCGCCAGGGCCAGGGCGCGCACGATGGCGGGACCGGCTTCCTTGCCCTGCACCGGCACCGGAATCACCGTCACCGGCAGGCCGGGAAAACGGCGGCCCAGCACGGACAGGATGTCGCGCACGGCGGCGCCGGTGGGCGAGGTGATCACGGCCAGGTGGCGTACATGCCCGGGCAGCTCGCGTTTGCGCTCGGCGGCAAACAGTCCTTCCGCCTGCAGGCGCAGGCGCAGCTCGTCATAGGCACGGCGCAGCGCACCCAGGCCGGCCTCTTCCATCTGCTCGACAATGAGCTGGTAGTCCCCGCGCGGGGCGTACAGGCTGAGCCTGGCCTTGACCATGACCTGCTGGCCGTTGCGCGGGGTGAAGCCCAGGAAGCGGTTGTTGCCGCGGAACATGGCGGCGCGGATTTGTGCGCCGGCATCCTTGAGTGTGAAATAGAGATGGCCGGATGAGGGCTGGGCCAGGTTGGAAATCTCGCCCTCCACCCACAGGTTGGGAAAGCTGTTTTCCAGCAGGTCGCGCACCTGCTCGTTGAGCAGGCTGACGGTGAGGATGTTGCGGCTGGCAGTCATGAAAACCGTAGGGCCTGGTGGGGTGAAAGCGCCTGTCATTTTAGCGCCCTGCGTAATTTCCGATACTGCCATGTCCGGCCGCCAGGTCCTACACTGGCGCCCTTTTCGAGCAAGGATGGTTCTTTCATGCCGCGTGTGTTGACGCTTTTCCTGGTGGTGCTGGCCCTGGGCGGTTTTTTCGCCTGGAAATACCGCGCGCCGCTGCTGGCCCGCCTCAATCCCCCGCCTTCGGCCGCGCATCCTGCGGAAAAGCCGGACGTGCTTTACAGCTGGGTGGACAGGGATGGCGTCACCCATTTCTCGCAGGAATCCGGTCGTAATGCCACGCGTATCGAGTACGACGGCGGCCGCATCAGCCCTATTGAGCCCCCGCCCGCCGAGGTGGTGCTGATGCCCGCGGAGGAGGGAGGCGAGCCGCGGGGCAGCAAGCTGCTGCATGACATGCGGCATGAGCTGCAGGAGAACCAGCAGCGCATGCAGGAGCAGCGCCTGCAGGCCAACGACCTCTGAGCCCCGCCTTCAGTCTCCGCGCCCGGCCGTCCGTGACCGCGGCGGGGGCAATCCCCCGCCTGCTGTGCTACTCAGGCTGCAGGAAGGTTTTTTTACGGGTGGCAGCATGCGCAACAGCAGCAGGCAGGATCTGGCGGCGGACGGCGACCTGTATGGCCGGGTGGCGCCCTGGGTGGTGATCGTCGTGGTGATGACCGGTGTCTGGCTGGCACGGGACCAGGTGAACCGGCAGTTCCTGCTGAACCTGGAGTACACCCGGCAGCATACCCTGCCAGCCTTTGGCCTGAAGCTGCCACCTGCCACGCTCCCGGCGCTGGCAGCGCCCGCCCCGCCCGCCGCGCCCCCCCGCAAGGACACCGTCTACAGCTGGGTGGACAGCCAGGGCGTGACCCACTTCGAGCAGTATGAAGGCCAGGGGCGTGCTGCTGTCGAAGTGGACCAGGGCCGTATCGGCCCGCTTGAGCGGTCGCAATAGCCATGCGCCTGCTTTCCCTGCTGCTCACCCTGCTGGTCGTTGCCTGGCTGGTCTATACCCAGCTGGGCGGCTCCCGGCCCGAGGAGCAGGGCGCCCACCGCCAGGCCCAGGCCCGGGCGGAAGCCGTCAATGTCCAGGTCCAGGACCAGTTCAGCCAGCAGGCCGACCAGCTTTCGCGCATGGAGACCGGCCAGGCCCCCAGCGATACGCCCTGATTTCCCCCACAGTCTTTCCGGTTCAACACTACCGGCCTTTCCTCTATAATCGCGCCCTTCCTTTTTCGGCCCCCCGTCGGCCCCAGTCCGACCCGGTCGCCGACCTGGCCCCTAGGGTGACCCCATGCTTGATATCGTTCAGGAAGCTCTCACATTCGATGACGTCCTCCTGCTGCCGGACTATTCCGAAGTCCTGCCCAAGGACGTGAGCCTCAAGACCCGCCTCACGCGTGGCATTTCCCTGAACATCCCGCTGATGTCCGCCGCCATGGACACCGTCACCGAGGCGCGCATGGCCATCGCCATCGCCCAGGAAGGCGGCATCGGCATCCTGCACAAGAACATGGACATCGCCGCCCAGGCCGCGGAAGTCCGTCGCGTGAAGAAATACGAAGCCGGCATGGTCAAGGACCCCATCACCGTGGGCCCGGAAACCACCGTGGGCGACCTCATCGAGCTGACCAAGGCCAACCGCATTTCCGGCGTGCCGGTGGTGGTGGGCAATGACCTGGTCGGCATTGTCACCAGTCGCGACCTGCGTTTTGAAACCAAGCTGGACCAGCCTGTCTCCGCCATCATGACGCCCAAGCAGAACCTGGTGACGGTGAAGGAAGGCGAAAGCCACGAGCGCATCAAGGAATTGCTGCACCAACACCGCATTGAAAAAGTGCTGGTGGTGGATGACAGCTACCAGCTGAAAGGCCTCATCACCGTCAACGACTTCCGCAAGGCCGAGCTCTACCCCATGGCCTGCAAGGATGCGCAGGGCAGCCTGCGCGTCGGCGCCGCCGTCGGCACCGGCCAGGAAACCGAAGCCCGTGCCGAAGCGCTGATCGAAGCCGGCGTGGACGTGCTGGTGGTGGACACCGCGCACGGCCACAGCAAGGGCGTGATAGACCGCGTTTCCTGGATCAAGAAGCGTTATCCGCATATGCAGGTGATTGGCGGCAATATCGCCACCGGTGATGCCGCGCTGGCGCTGCTGGATGCCGGTGCGGATGCCGTGAAGGTCGGTATCGGCCCCGGCTCCATCTGCACCACGCGTATCGTCGCCGGTATCGGTGTGCCGCAGATTTCCGCCATCGACAGCGTCGCCAAGGCCCTCAAGGGCCAGATCCCGCTGATTGCCGACGGCGGCATCCGTTTCTCCGGTGACATCGCCAAGGCCATCGCCGCCGGTGCGCACGTCATCATGGTGGGATCGCTGCTGGCCGGTACCGAAGAAGCCCCGGGCGAAGTCGAGCTCTACCAGGGCCGTTACTACAAGGCTTATCGCGGCATGGGCTCGCTGGGCGCCATGGCGCAGCGCGGCGGCGGTTCCGCCGACCGTTATTTCCAGGACGCCGCCGCCGGCGTGGAAAAGCTGGTGCCGGAAGGCATCGAAGGCCGCGTGCCCTACAAGGGCCCCATGAGCGGCATCGTGCACCAGCTGATGGGTGGCCTGCGTTCCTCCATGGGCTACACCGGTTCCGCCGACATCGAAGTCATGCGTTCGCGTCCGAAGTTCGTGAAGATCACATCGGCGGGCATGAAGGAATCGCATGTGCATGATGTGACGATCACCAAGGAAGCGCCGAATTACCGTATCGGTTGATTGGGATTTCCCCCTCTCCCCGCTTGCGGGGAGAGGGCTGGGGTGAGGGGTGCCTGCTTCGGCCACCACCCCTCACCCTGACCCTCTCCCCACGCGTGGGGAGAGGGGATGAACTACAAAAAGCGGGGCATCGGCCCCGCTTGTTTTTTCCGAGAGCACCATGAGCCAAGACATTCATGCCCACCGCATCCTCATCCTGGATTTCGGTTCCCAGTACACCCAGCTGATCGCGCGCCGCGTGCGCGAGCTCGGCGTGTATTGCGAGCTGCGTGCCTTCGACATGACGGAGCAGGAAATCCGCGACTTCAATCCGCGCGGCATCATCCTCTCCGGTGGTCCGGAAACGGTGACCGAGGCGGATACCCCGCGTGCCCCGGAATGCGTGTTCACCCTGGGCGTGCCGGTCTTCGGCACCTGCTACGGCATGCAGACCATGGCGCAGCAGCTGGGCGGCAAGGTGGAGTCCTCCAACTTCCGTGAATTCGGCTATGCCGAAGTGAAACTGGAAACCAAGACCCGTTTCTTCGAAGACATCGAAGACCATGTCAAAGACGATGGCAGCGTCACGCTGGATGTGTGGATGAGCCATGGCGACAAGGTGACGGTGCTGCCGCCCGGCTTTGCCGTGACCGCCTCCACGCCCAGCTGCGCCATCGCGGCCATGAGCCACGAGGACAAGCATTTCTACGGCGTGCAGTTCCATCCGGAAGTGACGCACACCACGCAGGGCGGCCGCATGCTGGAGCGCTTCGTGCGCGAGATTTGCGGCTGCGACGCGCTGTGGACGCCGGCCAATATCGTGGCCGACAGCATCGAGCGCATCCGTGCCCAGGTCGGCGACGAGCAGGTGCTGCTGGGCCTGTCCGGCGGTGTCGATTCCTCCGTGGTCGCCGCCATGCTGCACAAGGCCATTGGTGACAAGCTCACCTGCGTCTTCGTGGACAACGGCCTGCTGCGCAAGAACGAAGGCGACCAGGTCATGGCCATGTTTGCCAAGAACATGGGCGTGCGCGTCATACGCGTCGATGCCGAGGATGAATTCCTGGGCAAGCTGGCCGGCGTGCCTGATCCGGAAAAGAAGCGCAAGATCATCGGCAACACCTTCATTGAGATATTTGACCGTGAATCCGCCAAGCTGGCGGCCGGTGGCGTGAACTGGCTGGCCCAGGGCACGATCTATCCCGATGTCATCGAGTCCGCCGCCAGCAAGACCGGCAAGGCCCATGTCATCAAGTCCCACCACAATGTCGGCGGCCTGCCCGAAGACATGAAGATGAAGCTGGTGGAGCCGCTGCGCGAGCTGTTCAAGGATGAAGTGCGCCGTATCGGCCTGGAGCTGGGCCTGCCCTATGACATGGTCTACCGCCATCCTTTCCCCGGCCCCGGCCTGGGCGTGCGCATCCTCGGCGAAGTGAAAAAGGAATACGCCGACATCCTGCGCGAAGCCGATGCCATCTTCCTGGAGGAGCTGCACAAGGCCGACTGGTACCACAAGACCTCGCAGGCCTTTGCCGTCTTCCTGCCGGTGAAGTCCGTGGGCGTGGTTGGCGACGGCCGCCGCTACCAGTGGGTGGTCTCGCTGCGTGCCGTGCAGACCATAGACTTCATGACTGCGCACTGGGCGCACCTGCCCTATGAGCTGCTGGGCAAGGTGAGCAACCGCATCATCAACGAGATCGAAGGCGTGTCACGCGTGGTTTACGACGTGTCCGGCAAGCCGCCTGCTACCATTGAGTGGGAGTAAAGCCTGCTGCAAAGCCTTGATCCTTCGTTGGGGTTCGGGCTGCGCTGCTCATTTACTATTTGTAAACTCCGCTGCTCGCACTAACCCCGCCTCGGCTGAAGGCTTTTCGCGCGGCTTTATGCTGGCCGTGGCTGCTAGACCGACTGACGTCGATCATGAACGCTGGAGTCATCGTTGATGAACGAACACATCGCTCCGGTTGAGCTCAGGAAGTCTTTCCGCCTGATAAATCACGGGCCCACCGTGCTGGTCTCGGCCCGCCATGAAGGCGTGGCCAATGTCATGGCCGCTGCCTGGGTCTGTGCCCTGGACTTTGCGCCCGCCAAGCTGACCGTGGTGCTGGATAAAAACACCGCCACGCGCGCGCTGGTGGAAAAGAGCGGTGAATTCGTCATCCAGGTCCCCAATGCCGCGCAGCTGCAGCTGACCCAGGCCGTGGGCTCGCGCAGCCAGTCCGAGCATCCGGACAAGCTGCAGGAATGCGGTGTCGAACTTTTCCAGATGCCGGAATCCTCCCTGCCTTATGTCAGCGGCTGCTCGGCCTGGCTGGCCTGCCGCCTGATTCCCGAGCCGCACAATCAAACGGCCTATGATCTTTTCATCGCCGAGATCGTGGGGGCTTGGGCCGATACCCGTATCTTCCGCGACGGCCACTGGCAGTTTGAAAGCGCCGGTCCCGAATGGCGCAGCCTGCATCATGTCGCCGGCGGGCATTTCTATGCCATCGGCGATGCCCTCACGGTCAAGACGCCATGAGCGCGCAGGAAAAGCTGGAAAACGCCGAGGCGGCCGTACTGGAGCTCTCGCTGTTTTTTGTCCGCCATTCACTGCCTTACTGGCCGGCTCAGATGTCACCGGTATTACAGGCCCTGCGTGAGCAGGACGGGCAGCGCGCCCTGGAGGCCTGGTCGCGGCTGGCGCTGATGGGCGAAAACGGCCTCATGCAGCTCAGGGTGAATTACGACGATGGTTTCCGCGCCGCCGACATGGACGCCGAACAGCGTCATTTCGACCGCCTGCTGCAGCAGACCCTGGATACCGTGAACAATCTGCGTTTCTATCTGCGCAACGGCGTCAACCGCCCCCTGGTCGCCATTTATCCCGACGTAGCCCTGTAGAGGTCGCTTCATGAGCTTCACCGTCCACGACGAAGCCTTCATGCGCCGCGCGCTTGAGCTTGCTCAAGCCGGCGAGCGTCTGGGTGAAGTGCCGGTGGGTGCGGTCGTGGTGGCCAATGGCCAGATCGTGGGCGAGGGGTTCAATGCCCCCATCAGCCGCCATGACGCCACCGCCCATGCCGAGGTGCAGGCCCTGCGCGAGGCTTCGGCCCGCCTGGGGAATTACCGGCTGGAAGGGGCCACGCTCTATGTCACGCTGGAGCCCTGCACCATGTGCGTGGGGGCGCTGGTGCATGCACGTATCGCCCGTGTGGTGTTTGCCGCCACCGAGCCCAAGGCGGGTTCGCTGGTGAGCGCGCGCCGGCAGCTGGAAAACGGTTACTACAACCATGTCTTTGGA
>DASUXS010000446.1:0-7677 GCA_036377855.1 Moraxellaceae bacterium | reverse complement strand
GCAATGTTTTTGCCTCGCTGCCGGTGACGCAGAAGCTGGCGCGCCATGCCAGCTCCGCCATCCTCGAAGCCGTCATGGTGACGGGCGCGCTCTACAACCGCGAACTGCCTTTCCTCACCTCGGCCGCCGAACAACTGGGCCTGGCGCATATGAAGCGCGTGATCAAGGATCCGGTGCTGCGCCGCCAGCTCACGCCGGATTACAGCTTCGGCTGCAAGCGCCCGACCTTTTCCAATACCTATTACCCCACCTTCAACCGCGACAATGTGGACCTGGTCACCGATCCCATCTCGCATATCGAAGCGGACGGCATCGTCACCAAAGATGGCCGCAAACGTGAAATCGACACCCTTATCCTCGCCACCGGTTTCAAATTCTGGGAGAAGGGGAATTTCCCGGCCTTCCCGGTGCAGGGCCGTGACGGCAAGGAGCTGGGCAGCTGGTGGATGCAGAACAGCTACCAGGCCTATGAGGGCATCAGCGTTCCCGGCTTTCCCAATCTCTTCAACCTGCCTTCACCGTATTCCTTCACCGGCCTGTCCTATTTCTTCACCATAGAAGCGCATATGAAGCATATGCACCGCTGCCTGGGCGAAATGCGCCGCCAGGGCCGGCAGAGCTTTGAAGTGGATGGCGCTGCCAATGAGGCCTATATGCAGCGCATGCGCCGCAGCCTGCGCAGCAGCGTGTTCGTGAACGGCTCCTGTGGTGGTTCCAACAGCTATTACTTCAATCCGCATGGCGAGGCCGCCATGCTGCGGCCCACGCCCACGCCGGTGGCCTTGTGGGAGGCGGACCATTTCCCGCTGGCGCATTACCGATTTGAGTAAAGAACGGCACTCTGCTCGAGCTGCCCCATTGCGCACCTATGCCCGGCTTGCCGGGCTTTTTTTGCTTTCATTCCCACCGCCTTTCCCGTAGGAGCGGCTTCAGCCGCGAACCCTCAGCCGCGAACCACCCTCCGCATGACCCGGGGAGTTCGCGGCTGAAGCCGCTCCTACGGGGTGGTGCATGGGTTGGGGTGTGGTTGGGGGCGTGAGGCTCCTGGGCGTCTTTTTTTATGGCCTGCGGCCTGCCAGAGTGTGCAGGGGCCTGAAGGCCCGGACCACCAGGGACGCTGTCCATGTTCTATGCCTTGCTGCGCCATTTCCTGTTCTTCCTGCTTTACGGAAGCCTGGGCCTCTTCATAGGAGGGGCGACTTTCTACGTGCTGCAGATGAATGCGCGCCCCGATCTCCAGCTCTGGCATACCGTGCGCCTGAGCGAGGAGTTCCGCGCCGGCGACGAAGTCCGCGTCCCCGGCCTCAAGGCCTATGCCGCCCTGGAAGACCGTCTCTTTGCGCAGCTGGACCGCCGCGTCTATGCCGGCGATGACGCCAGCCTGTATTCACGCGTGCAGGCGCACCTGGCCCTGCATGAAGAAGAAGCCGCGGCCACGGTGATCAACCGCTACAGCAGCGGCAGCCGCGCCGATTACCGCAACCGTACGCCGGACTGGAACCGCACCGTGATCCTGTCGGTGGAGAAGCCGCGCGGTGCGGCGCTGTTGCTGCATGGCCTGTCCGATTCGCCCTACAGCCTGCGCGCCATGGCCGAACATCTGCAGCAGCAGGGCTGGAGCGTGGTGGTGCTGCGCCAGCCCGGGCATGGCACGGCGCCGTCGGCGCTGCTGGATGTGCAGTGGGAGGATTGGGCCGCGGTCACGCGCATGGCGGCGCGTGACCTGCAGCGTGAGGTGGGTGCTGACAAGCCGCTGTTGCTGGTGGGCTATTCCACCGGTGCGGCGCTGGCGGTGGAGTATGCGCTGGCGCGGCAGGGTGGCGAGGCCTTGCCGCAGGTGTCGCAGCTGGTGTTGCTGTCGCCTGCGATAGGGGTGTCGTCAGCGGCGCGTTTCGCTTCCTGGCAGCGTGCCTGCGCGCGCATTCCCGGTTTGTCCAAACTGGCCTGGGTGGACCTGCTGCCAGAATACGATCCCTATAAATACGGTTCCTTCGCGGTGAATGCCGGCGAGCAGATCTGGCGGCTCACCCGTCATATCAATACGCAGCTGACGGCGCTGGAGGCTGCCGGCAAGGTGGCGGGGCTGCCGCCCATGCTGGCCTTTCAATCGGTGGCGGATGCCACGGTGTCGGCGCCCGCGGTACTGGATGTCTTGTTCCGGCGCCTGTCGCCCAAAGACGGCCATGCCCTCGTGCTCTTCGATGCCAACCGCCTGAGCAGCACGCGGCCTTTGCTGCGCCAGGAGCTGTTCAGCGTGCGTGATCGTTTGCTGCAGGGGCCGGCGCTGCCTTTCGACCTCACGGTGGTCACCAATACGCGCGAAGACGGCATGGCGGTGTCGACCTGGGAGCGACCTGTGGGCAAGGCTGAAATCCGGCAGGCCGACCTGGGCCTGCAATGGCCGGCTGGCATGTTTGCGCTCTCGCATGTCGCCCTGCCCATGGCGCCACAAGACCCCCTGTATGGGGCCACCGCACCGGCCCCGCAGCAGCTCTATCTCGGGCGCGTGGCCGTTTTCGGTGAGCGCGGCCTGCTGCTGGTGCCGGAGGCCTCGCTGCTGCGGGCGCGCTTCAACCCCTTCTTCTCCTATGTGCTGGCGCGTACCGATGCCTTCCTGGCGCCGTGACGGTGCACTGGTGCAATCGGTGCTTGCCTGCATCGCGGTCTGGGCATTAGATAGCGGCATGTAAGCGGCAGCCTGCCCGGGAAAGCGAGTCATGTCCGAGTTGTTCAATGTGGTGTTCAGTGGCCAGATTTCCGGTCGTGCCGATCCGGCGGTGGTGCGTGCCAATGTCGGCAAGCTCTTCAACGCCAGCGAAGCCGTGCTGGACCGTCTTTTTTCCGGGCAGCCGGTAGCGGTCAAGAAGCTGGTGGACCGCGCCACCGCCATGAAGATTCGCGCCCTGATGAAACAGGCCGGTGCCGATGCGCAGATGGTGGCGGTGGATGAGCAGGGCCGGCCCTTGCCGGCCGGTGCCGTCCCGGCAGCCGAGCCCCAGGCGCCCAAGGCGCCGCCGCCTCCGGAAGGCACCATGGCCGCACGCGTGGAAACCCTGGCGGAACAGCATGCCCGCGAAGAGGCCACCAAGCCCAAGCCCAATGCACCCCCGCCACCGGCCGACGTGAACAAGGTCAGCACCTGGGCGCTTTATCCCGTCGGCTTCCTGCTCAGCGCACCGCTGCAGCGTCCAGCGGCGGTGATGCCCAATATCACCGGCATTTCCATGGCGGCTGCCGGTGGCGTGCTGGTGAAGCCGGAAGAAATCGCCAAGCCGGCACCGGTGCAGGTGGATATTTCCGCGCTCAGCATGGCGGCGGCCGGCACAGATGTGCTCAAGGAAAGCGAACGCGCCAGGGTGGAGGCCGTGCAGGTGGACATTTCAGGCATGAGCATGGCCGAGGTGGGCGCGCCTCTCGATGAAATCCGCGAGGACAAGCCACCGGTACAGGTGGATATCAGTCACATCAAGCTGCAGTAATTCCCATGGCTTTTGTTCCCCTGCGCGATGGCGCGCAACTGCATGTCCGCGTCATCGGTCGTGGCCAGCCCGTGCTGATGCTGCCCGGCCTGGGCATGAGCAGCGCCACCTGGCTGCCCTTCATCTGGCCGCAGCTGGGCCGCTACCGTTTTTACCTGCCGGATTTCCGTGGCTTCGGCCGTTCCGCCCACCTGCATCTGCAGGGCGATGATGTTTTCGAATGCCATATGCGCGATGTGGAAGAGCTGATCGCGCATTTCCAGCTCAGGGATTTCCTGCTGGCCGGTTATTCGCTGGGCGGCACGACGGCCTTGCATTTGCTGCAGGCGGGGAAATTCCAGGGCGTACGCCGCTACCTGCATATCGACCAGTCGCCCTGCGTGGGCAACCGCGAAGACTGGCGGCATGGGCTTTTCGGTACGCAGCAGGATGTGCTGTTTGAAAAGATGCGGCGTCTTGCCGCCGTGCTGGCGCAATATCCGCAGGCCAGCCATATGGACCGCCTGCCGGGACCGGCACGCCGTGAAGCCGCGACAGTGATGGCGGAAGTGTTCAGCCGCATGGGCGGGCGTCCGGGCATGGAGCCCTGGCTGCGTCGTTTCCTCTTGCTGCCGGGCGTGGCCAGCCGGCTGTTGCCGCTGACGCGCCTGGATGATGCGCAACGCTATCTTTCAGCCTATAGCGGCGGTGGCCATGACTATCGCGACAGCCTGCGCCAGTGCACGGTGCCGGTGACTTTGTTCGTGGGCATGCGTTCACCGCTCTACCACCCGGACGGGCAGATGGCGATCGCTGACTATGCGCGGGATGTGCGTATTGTGCGGTTTGAGAAGTCCGGGCATGTGCCCTTGAGTGACGAGCCGCTGAAGTTTGCGCGGGAGCTGGGGCGCTTTTTGGCGACCGGCTAAATTCACTGGTTATTCATTCGTCGTTCCCGCGAAGGCGGGAATCTCGTGAAATTATGCAGTGCTTCGTTTGAGGCCCGCTTCAAACGACGAAGATTCCCGCCTGCGCGGGAATGACGTTTGTAGTGGTGAATTTACTTCACCAGCCGTATCCCGCCTTCCTCGATGACAATCAGCCGCTGCTTGTACAGCGTGCCTATGGATTGCTTGAAAGCCTTCTTGCTGATGCCGAAAACCTTGTAGATCAATTCCGGCGCACTCTTGTCACCCACGGCCATGAAGCCACCTTCTTTTTTCAGGCGATCCAGGATGGCCTGGCTGGCGCCATCCACTTTCGCGGCATGGCCCGCGGCCGCCAGCGACACACTGAGCTTGTGGTCGGGGCGCAGGGCCTTGATCCAGGCGTCACGCTGCTCGCCTTTTTTCACCGTGCTGAAAATATCGCTGCTGTGCAGCAGGCCCCAGTAGCGGTGGTTGATGACCACGCGGAAGCCCAGCTCGGTACGGTCGGCAATGATGATGGCCACTTTCTGGCCTTCCTTGAAATCCTCGGACTGCGGCTTGAGGAAATCGGCGAGGCGGGCCGAGGCGGCAATGCGGTCGCGCTCGTCGGCAAACAGCATCACCAGCACACGCTGGCCCACTTCCAGCACCGCCTTCTGCTCGCGCGGCACTTCGTTCCAGGGCAGCAGCAGGTCCTTGGACAGGCCCCATTTCAGGAAGATGCCGGCATCGTTGAGGTCGGTGATTTCCAGGTAGGCGACTTCGCCGACTTCCGCCAGCGGCGTTTCCGTGGTGGCGGTGAGGCGGTCTTCGGAATCGAAATAGACAAAGACCTGCAGCTCGTCACCGGGCTTGCAGTCCTTGGGAACAAAACGGTTGGGCAGCAGGATGTCGCCCTCGCTGCCGCCATCGAGATAGACGCCCTGCGGGGCCAGCCGGGTCACCGTCAGGTGGTTGGTGGAGCCGATGATGACGTCCTCAGATGCGCTCATGTCTGCCTCGAAAGGTGCGGGGGTGTAGATGCTGGGCAACGTTCAGTATGGCCCTTCGACAAGCTCAGGGCGAACGGGAGCCCTGCTAAGCACCGCTCGCCCTGAGCTTGTCGAAGGGCGCTGCCATTGGACACAAAACAAAAAGGAGAGCAGCGCTCTCCTTTTTGCATTTCAGCGGCGCTTGATCAACTGGCGCGCTTCTTGAACTCGCCGGTGCGGGTGTCGATTTCGATCTTGTCACCGATTTCGACGAAGGCGGCCACCTGCACTTCAAAGCCATTGGGCAGGCGGGCCGTCTTCATGACCTTGCCGGAGGTGTCGCCCTTGGCGGCCGGTTCGGTGTAGACGACTTCACGCACCACGATGGTGGGCAGTTCCACGGAAATGGCCTTGCCTTCGTACAGCACGATTTCGCACTGCTCGGCCATGCCTTCTTCGATGAAGGACAGGGCGTCGCCCAGGTTTTCCTTTTCCACTTCGAACTGGTTGAACTCTTCGTCCATGAACACATACATGGGATCAGCGAAGTAGGAGTAGCTGGCGTTCTTCTTTTCCAGCATGACAGGCTCGAACTTGTCGTCGGCCTTGTACACGGTTTCCTGGCCCTGACCGGTGAGCAGGTTCTTCATCTTCATCTTCACGACTGCAGCGTTGCGGCCGGATTTGTTGTATTCGGCCTTGAGCACGATCATGGGGGCGCTGTTGACCATGATCACGTTGCCGGCGCGGACTTCCTGGGCGATCTTCATTGCGTGTCTCTGCTGCTTGCATGCGGTGGATGGTGGGGCCAATGCCGCCCCACAGGTGGAGGGGCATTGAGCCGGCGCGGCAGAGGACGGGCATGTACCGGCCTCCACGGGCTTGGGCCAGGTCTTGGGACCCAAGCCGCAAAATGAGCGCGCTATTCTACCCGGCTGCGGTAAAAGTGCATCACCCCGGTGGCAAGGTCGGTCTGCCCGGCCAGATGGCCGGCCCAGGCCCGGCTGGCCGGGGCCAGCCGGGGCAGGTCGGCCAGCAGCTGGTCCCAGGCAAAGTCTTCCCCCGTATTCCAGGCGCGCATGGCCTGTCCCCACAGGGCGGGCAGGGCGGTGTGCTGCTCCAGCTGGCGTATGAAGGCCTCCAGCTTGGGCAGGTGGGCGTCCTCGTCCTGGGGGTAGATATGCCAGAGCAGGGGGTGGCCGGCCCATTGCGCCCGCACGAAGGAGTCCTCGCCGCGCACGGCATTCAGGGTGCAGGCCCAGAGCAGGCGGTCGTAGCCGGCATGGTCCAGCAGCGGCAGCACGGCCAGGGCCAGGCTGCCGCGCTCGGCGCGGTCGCCGGCCTGCAGGGCACGACCGGTCCAGGCGGCGACATCGGCCAGGGCGCGACCCTCGGGCACCAGCAGCAGGGCGGGTTCCCGGTCCTGGGCCAGGGCATCCAGCAGCGCCGGGATGGCCGGATTCTCATAGGCGAAGAGGGAGACGCGGCGGCGGAAGCCGGGTGCGTCGGGCAGGCCCAGGCCGGTCCAGAAAGCAGCCTCGGCCGCGGTATCCATCAGGAAGCGGTCGCGGTGGGAGAGCAGGGCGTCTTCGCGCAGCAGGCCGCCGGTGCGCGGCGTGAAGCCCGGGAACCAGAAGTGTTTCGTGACACCGGTGGCGGGGTGCACCGAGGCCAGGCCATGGCAGTCCTCCACCCAGCCCTCCGCAGAGAGGTATTCCAGGTTCAGCCAGACCGGCGGTTTCGCGCGCGCCTGCATGGCGGCAATGAAGGCGGGCGGCAGTTCGCAGGCAAAGGCTTCTATCACCAGGTCGCCGGGCTCGGCGGCCAGCACATCGTCGTGCCAGTGCCGCACCCGCAAATCCTGGTAAAGCTGCTCGCCCGCCCGGGTGTCCAGGCCCGGCGCCAGCCGCGCAAACACGGCCAGGTCGTCCACCCACAGCGTCACGGCCACGCCATGCTCGGCCGCCAGCTGTCGCGCCAGCCGCCAGCACACGCCGATGTCGCCGTAGTTGTCGATGACACGGCAGAAAAGATCGCAGGACACAGTCATTAAGGCCTCCAGCGGCCATGGTAGCAGGGCAGGTGCTTGTCATTGCGGTCATTACGGATTCAGGCGCGGGAGCGGGCCTGATAAAGTGCGCGGCCCACCCCGCCCTCCACAAGAACCAGAACCCTGAAGGTCCGCCGTGCGTCTGCTCCCTTTCCTGTCTTTGCTGTTGCTGTCCCTCTTGCTCAATGCCTGTGGCGGCGGCGGTGGCGGCGACAAACCGGTTAGCGAAGCGCCTCCGGTGGTGACGGAACCGTTGCAGCCTGCTGCCG
>DASUXS010000445.1:0-4305 GCA_036377855.1 Moraxellaceae bacterium | reverse complement strand
GCTCGTCGAGCAGGGCGCGCACCGGCGTGATGCCGCTGCCACCGGCGATGAAGAGCAGGCGCTGCGGGCGCTTGGCGGGCAGCACGAAGTCACCGGCACCGGCGCTGATTTCCACGGTGTCACCCACCCAGGCGGATTCATTGGCCCAGCGCGACACGGACACCGTGCCGGCGGGGGCAGCGCCTTCGCCGGACTGGATGGTGACCACGGGGCAGCCGTCTTCCACATGGGAGACGGTGAAACAGCGGCTGTGGCGACGGCCATTGATGCTGACGGTCAGGGTGACATACTGGCCGGCCTTGTAGCCGTTCCAGCGATGGTTGGGCTGCAGCACCAGGGAGACGGCACGCGGCGTCTGCTGGTTGACGGCGCGGATGGTGGCCTTGATGGTGCGGCCGCCGACCTGCGGGGCCAGGAATTCCAGGTAGCTGTCCGGGCTGTGCGGCCAGCTGAGAATGCGGGCCAGGGGGCTGGCCAGGGCGCGGTCGATGAGGTTGAGGTTCAACATCGTAGGCTCCGTGCGACGGGATCAGTCGCGTTGTGAACAAGTGTTCACATGAAACCGTTTTGGGCTCTTTTAGTCAACACCTGTTCACTAAATTCCTGATAGACGGATATCGTATTGATTTGCATAGTGTTTGTTGCGTGACCTAGGATTGTATGTGTTCACAACGGCAGGATTGATGAATGGCTGTTTACAAAAAGCGGGCTAAAGACGGGGCGGAAGGGGAAGACGGCAGCCATGAGGCCCGCCGCTCGCGTACCCGCCAGGCCCTGATCGAGGCCTCGCTGGACCTGCTGGGTGATGACCGCACCTTTTCCAGCCTCAGCCTGCGCGAGGTCACCAAGGCCGCGGGCGTGGTGCCGGCCGCCTTCTACCGCCACTTCCGCGGCATGGACAGCCTGGGCCTGGAGCTGGTGGACGAATCCTTCCGCGCCCTGCGCGCCCAGATGCGCGAGGTCCGCGGCAAGCCGCTGCCGGCCGAGCAGCTGATACGCAACTCCGTCGCCCTTTATGTGCGCTATGTGCGCGAGCAGGAGCGCTACTTCCGCTTCGCCATCCGCGAATACTTCTCCGGCGCCACCAGCACCCGCCTGGCCATACGCAACGAGCTGCGTTTCTTCGTCAGCGAGCTGGCCACCGACCTGGCCCTGCTGGTGCCTGAACGAAAAGTGACCAGCACCGACCTGCAGATGATCGCCCAGCTGGTGGTGAACAATATGGTCATGGTCACCGAGCAGGTGCTGGAGCTGCCGGCGGACCGGCCCGACGAGGATGCCCTGCTGGTGGATGCGGCGGCCAAGCAGATGCGGGTGATCTTCCTGGGGGTCAGCCAGTGGAATACCAACCAGCCTAAATAAGGATGGGTTTCCGGAGGAATGAAAAGGGCCGCTGCTGCGGCCCTTTTTTATGGTGCTTGCATATGGAGCTTGCCGATTTCCCTGTCGCCCCGGCGAAAGCCGGTGCCCGATGCCTTTAGCGGCCTCAGGCCCTCACTGATCTCGATTTGAGCGGAGGGCTCTGACCTGTGCTAACAGAGCCGCTATTTGAAGGCCCTGCCGGTTGTGCAACCACTGTCAGAGCTAACAACTCAACTGTCGCCCCGGCGAAGGCCGGGGCCCAGCGTCTTTAGCGGCCTCAGCGACAAACCAGCGTCGCAGAATCAATCGTGAAGGACCCGTCCTCCTCAATCTGGAAATGACGGCGCACTTCTTCCGCTGACTTCCCCTGCAAGGCCCGTATGGCATCCGCCAGCACGGTGGGCGTACGCATGCGCGCAATCCACGAAGCGAACTCCATGCGCAAACGCCGCAGCTTCAGGTCTTCGGTGATAAAGCCGGCTTCTGCGAGCAGCCGCGACCATTCCGCTACGCTGTAGTCACGCACATGCGAGGTATCGCGCAGCACTTCAACCGTTTGCAGCCAGGTATCCAGCAAAGGATGGCCGGGCGAGACGATGTCGACGATGGCCAGCTGGCCGCCAGCCTTGAGCACGCGCCGCGCTTCACGCAGGCCGGCGCCGACATCGCGCCAGTGGTGCGCGGAAAAACGGCTGATCACGATATCGAATTCGCCGTCGGTAAAAGGCAGCTTTTCCGCGGCGGCAGCCTGGGTGCGGATATTGTCGAGTTTTCGTTCAACAGCGCCCTGCCCCACCACCGCCAGCATCTCTTCTGAAAGATCACAGGCAATGACACTGGCCACCTGCGGGGCGACATGGAAGGCGACATGGCCTGCTCCACAACCCAGATCCAGCACGCGGGCCTGAGACTGGCCCTGCACGAGCGCCGCGAGCTGCTGCAAGTCCTCGCCCTGCGCATGCACGGCACTGCTGAGGTAGGCGCTGGCGCGTTCCCCGAATTGCTGGATGACGTTTTTGTCGTGCGGCTGGCTTGTCATGTCACTGGCTCCTGTGGGCTGCGGTGGATCAGGACACGCTAGTGCGCCGGAGCCGCAAAGGCCAATGCAATGATTTCATGGGGCCCATATCGAAAAGGAATGGGGCGATAGAGAAAAGGGAGGGAGTCAGCCGCGCGCCATCCATGCCGCTAGCAGCGGCATCACTAGCACCAGCAGCAATTCGACACGCAGGATGAGGGTCACGCGCTTTGCGGTTTCCGCATCGATGACCGGCGCGCGGCCTTCGCGCAGCGCCGAGCGCCAGCGCAGGTAGATGACGGTGGGATAGATGGAAAGCAGGCCGACAATGGCGAAGAGGATGAAGAGCGCATAGAAGGCCCAGTGCTGCATGTAAAAGGCGAAGCCTTTTTCATAGGCCATGCGCGCAAAGCCGGTGACCAGGACCAGGCCGGCGGAGGCGCCGTAGATGGCATCCACGATGCCTATGCGTTTTGCCGTGGCGGCATCGAGCTGGGGCCGGAACAGCAGGTGCTCGACCACCAGGGTGCTGAACAGCACGAAGACCGACAGATAGTGCAGCCAGGCCCACAAGACATTGGCACCCATACCTTTCCTCCTTGGCTTCGGGTGCGAGGACCCGTGGCTGGTGCCCGCCGCAAAGGCGGACCGGTGATGCTGCCCTTATAGCAGCACCGCCCTCCGTCGTCTGTGGCCCAGTGTCTGTGGCTCAGTCGTCTTTCGCAACCAGGGCCACGCCGTCAAAGCGTATGCCTGCCCAGCCTTCGCGCAGGAAGGTGCGGATATTGCCGTGGTCCGTGCCCTGCGGATTTTTCAACACATCGTCGCGGTAGAAGCGGCCGAAGAGCTGCACGGTGTCGGCCTCGGACAGGCCTTTGAGCTGCGCCAGGGCGAACAGGCGGCAGGAGCCTTCGTTCTTGCCGGCCTCGTTGACCACGGCATCGGCGCCCTGGCCGTTGGTGAAACGGGTGGGCGTGTATTCATAGTGATCATTCACATAGGCGATCACGTCTTCGAAATCGGCTTCACCCTTTTTCAGGCGTTCGAGCAGGTTCTGGAAAATCATCGCAAGGCTCTCCGGTGCAGGCCCGGCATGTTAGGCATATGGCAGGCCTGTCACAAGGCTTTCACGGCCCTGTCACGCGTCGCCCCTAGCATGCCGCCATTTTAAACGGGGGAATGCTCATGCGCCTGAAACTGCTGACCGTTGCGGTGGCCGCCAGCCTGCTGGCCGCCTGCAGCGACGATGACAACAGCCACAACAACGGCAACGCCGCCACCGGCGTGTTCCTGGATTCCGCGGTCAGCGGCATCAGCTACAAAGGGTCGGAAAGCAGCGGCATCACCGGCGCCAATGGTGAGTACAACTACAAGCCGGGCGAGACCATCACCTTCAGCATAGGCGGCGTGACCCTAGGCAGCGCCAAGGGCACCGGCAAGCTGCTGCTTAAGGACCTGGACAACGGCCTGGATGGCAGCGGCCAGCCCAACAAGGTTTCCGTCAACCGCGCCATCTTCCTGCAGACGCTGGATGAAGACGGTGACGCCAGCAACGGCATACAGATCAGTGCGACCACGCGCGACAAACTGAAATCCGCGGTCGTCGGTTTCAACCAGGACAGCAGCGCCTTTGTGACGGCGCTGGCAACGGCACTGGGCACGGCCGGCATCGATGCCGAACCGGTGCCGGCGGATGAAGCTCTGGACCACATGCTGCAGACCGAAGCCGAAACCAATGGCGGCCTCAAGGTCACGGTGGGCGACGGTGTTGTCGACAGCATCCAGCGCTTTGTCGTGCCCGACAACCGCGTGCCCTACACCGGCAACGATGCCGGCCTGAAAAAGATTTTCCCCAAGGGCTTTCCCCTGGCCGTGGGTTCGGGCCTGGCCTTCTACGGCAAGTCCGGCAGCACGCTGACTTTCTA
>DASUXS010000444.1:0-2509 GCA_036377855.1 Moraxellaceae bacterium | reverse complement strand
ATGACTGCCAATTTATCAGGAGAGGGCGGCGCGACCTATACAACAGCCGCGGCGCTCGTCGGCAAAAAACGTCGTCCTGCCGACGGCACCGGGTAGGCGGGGGTGACAGCGATGGCGGAAATCAGGCGCGCAGGCGACGCGTCTGCAGGGTGCCCCAGCCGTTTTCCGCCAGCGTGGCCAAGAGCGACCACAGGCCGGACTCGTTGGGACGCGGACGGCGGCCATTGCCCATGCGGTGCAGCTGGCGCGAGTACCACATCACTTCCATCATGGCCATCTTGTCCACCATGGCGATGCCCGTGGTGATGTCCTTGACGGCATGGCGCGCTTCCTTGCCGGCCAGCAGGCGGTTGGGCAGGTCGGGCTCTATGGCCAGGGAACGGGCCACGCCCACGAAGTCCACGGCACCACCGGTAAGAGCCTCTGCCATGCCCGCTGAGCTACGGAAACCGCCAGTCACCATCAGCGGCATCTGCGGCACGGCCTGGCGCGCCTTTTCTGCGAACTCGAGGAAATAGGCTTCACGGCGACGCGTGGAATCCTTCACGAAACGGTTTTTCTTGCCGGCCATGACCGGGGCTTCATAGGTGCCGCCGGAGATTTCGATATGGTCTATGCCGGCATCGGTGAGGGCGCGTATGACGTCCAGCGATTCCTCTTCGGTGAAGCCGCCTTTCTGGAAGTCCGCCGAATTCAGCTTGATGCCTATGGGGAAACCCTTGCCGACGCGGGCGCGCATTTCGCGGTAAACCTCCAGCACGAAACGGCGGCGGTTTTCCGGATTGCCGCCCCAGCGGTCGTCACGCTGGTTGTGGTGGCCGGAGAGGAACTGGCTGACCAGGTAGCCGTGCGCGCCGTGGATCTGCACGCCGGAAAAACCGGCTTTCTTGGCGATGGCGGCGGTGCGGCCGAAACGCTGGATGATGTCTTCGATTTCCGCTTCGGTGAGCGCGCGCGGCGTGGCGAAGAAAGCCTGCATTTCCTTGCCGAAAGGAATGGCGGAGGGCGCCACCGGATCGGACACCAGGGTGCGCATCACCTGCTTGCCGGGATGGTTGATCTGCATCCAGAGCTGGGTGCCGTTGCGCGTGCCGGCTTCGGCCCAGGCCTTGAGCATGTCGAGGTCGCGTTCGTCTTCGATCACCACATTGCCGGGCTCACCGAGGGCGCGCTTGTCTATCATCACGTTGCCGGTGATGCAGAGGCCTATGCCGCCATCCGCCCAGCGATCATAGAGACGCACCAGGCCGGGCGTGACGCGGTTGTCGTAAGTACCCATGGATTCGCTCATGGCCGATTTGGCCAGGCGGTTCTTGATAATGCTGCCATTGGGCAGGCTGAAGGGCTGGGCCAGAACCTGGGCCGGGGAAAGCTGCTTTGTCATGGTGGTGCTCCACGGATTTACAGTGCAATCGACTTGCCGGACGCTATCGGACAATTCGATACTTGTCAAACTGTCAATCTGTGTCAGAATCCTGGCCCATGATGACGGCGGGCCTTTTGCCCGCCCCAAACCCCTGCCCGCTCCCCTGGGAGAACACCGTGATCCGCAGCCGCGCAAGCCTAGACCTGGACAAGATGGCCCGTGCCTTCAAGGCCCTGTCCAACCCGAATCGCCTGGCTATCTACCTGGAAGTCCTGCGCCAGCACCGCACGGAAATGAAAAGCTGCGGGCTGTCGCATCTCATCGACAGCCTGGAAATCGGCGCGCCCACCATTTCGCACCACACCAAGGAACTGGTGGATGCCGGCCTCATCAGCGTGCAACGCGATGGCCGCTTCATACGCTGCACGCTGGAAGAAAACATGCGTGCCCGACTCAGCGCCTTTTTCGGCCGCGACATCAACAACGATTAATTTTCCGAGGGAAAACCATGAGCCTGCGTGTCCATCATCTCAATTGCGGCACCATGTGCCCGGTCTGCGCGCGTCTGATCAATGGTCGCGGTGGCTGGACCGAGGCGGCGCGCATGGTCTGCCATGTGCTCTTGATAGAAACACCGAAAGACGGCCTGGTGCTGGTGGATACCGGCATAGGCAGCAAGGACGTGCAAAATGCCAATCGTCTCGGCGCGCCCTTCGTGGCGCTGACGCGTCCGCGCCTGGACCACCAGGAAACCGCCGTGGCCCAGGTGAAAAGGCTGGGCTTCCAGGTGGAAGACGTGCGCCACATCATCGTCACCCATCTCGACCTGGACCATGCCAGCGGCCTGCCGGATTTCCCCAATGCGCAGGTGCATGTGTTCGAGCCGGAATTCAATTCCGCCATGAATCCGGACTGGCGCAGCAAGGCGCGCTACCTGCCCTCGCAATGGGCGCACAGCCCGCGCTGGGTGAAGCACAAGGCCGGCGGTGAAAGCTGGTTCGGTTTCGAGGGCCTGCGTCCCCTGCCCGGCCTCAGCGAAGACATCCTCATGGTGCCCCTGGTCGGCCATACCCGCGGCCATACCGGCATTGCCGTGCGCAGCGACAAAGGCTGGCTGCTGCATGCCGGCGATGCCTATTTCTT
>DASUXS010000443.1:0-4437 GCA_036377855.1 Moraxellaceae bacterium | reverse complement strand
CAGGGTTTTCAGTTCGCCATTGCCGGCCAGCTCCACCAGCACCGGCTGGAACAGCTGCACGCTGCCCTTGCCGCGACGGCCACCGCGCCACACCGCCGAGAACCGTCCCTGCTCCGCCGTGAAAAGATCCACCAGCAGGCTGGTTTCGCGATAGGGCCGCGAATGCAGGAAGAAGGCATGCAGCATGGCTGCCGGTATCAGTCGTCGTAGCCCAGGCTCTTGAGGGCGCGCTCGTCATCGGACCAGCCCCCCTTCACCTTGACCCAGAGGGAGAGCATCACCTTGCCGCCAAAAAGCTTTTCCATGTCCACGCGCGCGTCCATGCCTATGCGTTTCAAGCGCTGCCCGCCTTCGCCGATGACGATGGCCTTCTGCCCGTCACGCTCCACCAGGATGAGGGCGCTGATGCGCTTGAGCTTGCCTTCCTGCTTGAACTCCTCGATTTCCACGGTGAGTTCATAAGGCACTTCATCGCCGAGCTGGCGCATGATTTTTTCACGCACGGTTTCCGCCGCCAGGAAACGCGAGGAACGGTCAGTGATCTGGTCTTCGGGGAAGAAAGGCGGCGAGAAAGGCAGCCGGGCTTCCACCAGCTCCTGCAGGCGGCTGACATTGTGGCCGCGCAGGGCCGACACCGGCACCACCTCGACAAAGCCATGCAGCTGCGTCAGCTCGGTGATGCGCGGCAGCAGCGCCTCTTTGTCTTCTATGGTGTCGACCTTGTTGATGATGAGCATCACCGGCAGGCCCGAGGCCTTGATCTTCTCTATCACGAGGTCATCGTCCGGCGCCCATTTGAGGCCGTCGACCACGAACAGCACCAGGTCCACATCGCGCAGCGCCGAGGTCGCGGCGCGGTTCATGTAGCGGTTGATGGCCTTGCGTTCTTCGCCGTGGATGCCGGGGGTGTCCACATACACCGTCTGCGACTTGTCATGGGTCACGATGCCCAGGATGCGGTGGCGGGTGGTCTGCGGCTTGCGCGAGGTGATGCTGAGCTTCTGCCCGAGGATATGGTTGAGCAGCGTGGATTTGCCCACATTGGGGCGGCCCACGATGGCCACATAGCCACAACGAAAATCGGCCGCTTGATCGGCCGATTTTCCAAAGAACTGGTTGATCAGATCATCGTCACTCATTGTTCCGTATTCCCAATTGCTGCAGGGCGGCGGCGGCCGCTTCCTGCTCGGCGTGGCGGCGGCTGGGGCCGTCGCCTTCTGTCGGTGCCGCCAGGCCCGGCACTTCGCAGCTCACGCGAAAGGCCTGATTGTGCGCCTCGCCCGAAATTTCCACCACCGTATACACCGGCAGCGGCTGGCGCCGTCCCTGCAGCCACTCCTGCAGGCGGCTCTTGGAGTCCTTGACCGCGCTTTCCTGGTCCGTGGTCTCCAGGCGGTCGCCAAACCAGGCCTGGACGCGCCCGGCACACAGGCGCATGTCGCCACAGTCCCGGTAAATGGCCCCCAGCACGGCTTCCACCGTATCCGCCAGGATGGACTCGCGACGGTAGCCACCGCTCTTGAGTTCGCCGGGACCCAGGCGCAGGTAATCCCCCAGGGCCAGGTCGCGGGCGACACTGGCCAGCGTTTCCTGCTTGACCAGGGAGGCGCGCAGGCGTGACAGCCGGCCTTCCTTTTCATCCGGAAAGCGCTGGTAGAGGAAATCAGCGATGACGAAATTGAGGATGGAGTCGCCCAGGAATTCCAGGCGCTCGTTGTTGCGGCTGCCACTCACGCTACGGTGGGTCAGGGCCAGGTCCAGCCAGCTCCTGTCCTTGAACTCGTAACCCAGCGCCTGCAGCAGGCGCCAGGTCTGGTCATCAGAATTCGTTTTTGAGCTCACTGCGATATGTCTTCTTGAAGTGCATGACAACATCGAGGTTGCCCATGAAAGGCTTGCGCACTTCGTAGTCCACGTCGACCACCAGCTTTTTGTCTTCCATGCTGTAGCTGAAGTCGTCCGGTGCCTTTTCGCGGATATTGTTTATCTGGAATCGGTCGGAAAGACCGCGCTTGAAGTCCTCTATGGAACTGCCACGGCCATCGCGAAACAAGGAGACGATGATCTTGTCGATGGTGTAGTTGTCATAATAGACAGGACCCACCGTCGCAGCGACCTTGATGAGCGAACCAAAAATGGCGACGGCAAGCAGAACAGCCATGTAGGACATGCCTTGCTGATAACGACGCATACGCCAACCCCCTGAATTTATACCTGTTTTCTGCCTGACCAGGCTCATATCACCTTACCATCGCGTCCGAAGGTCGGCAAATGCAGGCCCAGCTCCTTGTGCATCCAGATGAAGGATGCCTTACCCACGATCAGCCGGTCGGGCACGAAGCCCCAGAAACGGCTGTCACGGCTGTTATCGCGATTGTCACCCATCATGAAATAGCTGTCGGCCGGCACTACCCATTCGCCCTGGGGGCTGGCCGATTCGCGGCCGTCTTCCTGACGGATCAGGTGCTCGGCGCTGCCAGTCTTTTCCCGGTAGTACAGCTCCCAGGATTCGGCACCGTCGAAATCCGTCTTCACCCGCGACAGCTCGACATTGTTGATGAAGACATGGCCGTTGGCGATCCTGACATGGTCTCCCGGCACCCCGATAACACGCTTGATGTAATTCACACGGGGATTTTCCGGATATTTGAACACCATCACATCGCCACGCTGCGGCTTGCCCACAGGCACCAGCTGCGTGCCGAGCACTGGCAGGCGCAGGCCGTAGGAGAACTTGTTGACCAGGATGTAGTCGCCAACCTGCAGGGTGGGCAGCATGGAGCCGGAGGGTATGGTGAAGGGCTCGAACAGGAAGGAGCGCAGCAGCCACACCACGAACAGCACCGGGAAGAAGGAGTGCGCGTATTCCACCAGCAGCGGCTCGCGCATCTCGCGCTCGGCCACGTCCTTGCGGGCGGCGGCCAGGTCCGCGCCCTCCAGGTTGCTGCCCAGGGCGGCAGCGGCCTGCTCGGCACGCTGGCGGCGACCCGGCTTGAGGAAAAGCAGGTCAAAGCCCCAGATGGCGCCGGCCACCAGCACGGCCACGGTCAGAATCAGCGCAAAATCCAAATCCATAACATCCTCGCGAGCTGCAGCCCTTTTGAATTATTTGTCGACCTTGAGCACCGCCAGGAAGGCTTCCTGCGGGATTTCCACGCGGCCCACCTGCTTCATGCGCTTCTTGCCTTCCTTCTGCTTTTCCAGAAGCTTCTTCGTGCGCGACACGTCGCCGCCATAGCACTTGGCCAGCACGTCCTTGCGCATGGCCTTCACTGTCTGGCGCGCGATGACCTGGTTGCCGATGGCGGCCTGGATGGCGACATCGAACATCTGGCGCGGAATCAGTTCCTTCATCTTTTCCGTGATGGCATTGCCACGGTAACGGGCATTGTCGACATGGCAGATCAGGGCCAGGGCATCCACGCGCTCGCCGTTGATGAGGATGTCCACGCGCACCAGGCGCGAGGCCTCGAAACGGCTGAAGGTGTAGTCCAGCGAGGCATAGCCGCGCGACACCGACTTCAGGCGGTCAAAGAAGTCCAGCACCACCTCGCCCATGGGGATATCGTAGGTCACCGCCACCTGCTTGCCATGGAAAAGCAGGTTCTTCTGCACGCCACGGCGCTCCTGCGCCAGCTTGATGACATCACCCACGAATTCCGGCGGCACCAGGATGTGGCATTCGGCGATGGGCTCGCGGAACTCCTCCACCGAGCCTATGTCCGGCAGCTTGGAGGGATTGTCCACATAGGCGATGTCGCCGTTCTTCTTGACGATCTCGTAGATCACCGTGGGCGCGGTGGTCAGCAGGTCCAGGTTGTATTCGCGCTCCAGGCGCTCCTGCACGATTTCCATATGCAGCATGCCGAGGAAGCCGCAGCGGAAACCGAAACCCAGGGCGTCTGACGACTCGGGCTCGTAGAACAGCGCGGAGTCGTTCAGCGTGAGTTTGGCCAGGGCGTCACGGAAGGGCTCGTAATCGTCGGAGGAAATCGGGAACAGGCCGGCATAGACCTGCGGCTTCACCTTTTTGAAACCGGGCAGGATTTCCACGGTCGGCGTGGAGGACAGGGTCAGCGTGTCGCCCACCGGGGCACCGAAAATGTCCTTGATGCCGGCGATGACAAAGCCCACTTCACCCGCCTGCAGCAGACCGGTTTCCTGGTGCTTGGGATTGAAGACACCGACGCTGGTGACGAGATGGGTCTGGCCCGTGCTCTTCACCAGGATCTTGTCGCCCTTCTTCACGCGGCCGTTCTTGATGCGCACCAGCGAGACCACGCCCAGGTAGTTGTCGAACCAGGAGTCGATGATCAGCGCCTGCAGCGGCGCTTCGCGCTCGCCCACCGGCGCGGGAATGCGTTCCACCAGTGCGTCCAGCAGGTCTTCCACGCCCAGGCCGGTCTTGGCGGAAACGCGGCAGGCATCGGTGGCTTC
>DASUXS010000442.1:0-3274 GCA_036377855.1 Moraxellaceae bacterium | reverse complement strand
CCCATGCTGCTCTACCGCGCCCTGCGCCATCTCAATCCCTCACCGTATATGTATTACATGCGCACCGATGAACTCACCATCGTGGGCTCTTCGCCGGAAATCCTGGCGCGCATGGAAGACGGCCTGGTGACGGTGCGCCCCATTGCCGGCACGCGTAAACGCGGCACCACGCCGGAGGCCGATGAGGCACTGAAGGCGGAGCTGCTGGCCGACCCCAAGGAAATCGCCGAGCACCTGATGCTCATCGACCTGGGCCGCAACGATGTCGGCCGTGTCGCCGAAACCGGCCAGGTGCGGGTGACGGAAAAAATGGCGGTGGAGCGTTATTCGCATGTGATGCATATCGTCTCCAATGTCGAAGGCCGCCTGCTGCCGCAGGTGTCGGCCATGGACGTGCTGCGCGCCACGCTGCCGGCGGGCACGCTGTCCGGCGCACCCAAGGTGCGCGCCATGGAAATCATTGATGAACTGGAGCCGGTGAAGCGCGGCATCTATGGCGGCGCCGTCGGCTACCTGGGCTGGGGCGGCAATATGGATACCGCCATCGCCATACGTACCGCGGTCATCAAGGACGGGGTCATGCATGTGCAGGCCGGTGCCGGCGTCGTTGCCGACTCCGTGCCCGAATCGGAATGGCAGGAAACGCTGAGCAAGGCGCGCGCGCTGATGCGTGCCGCTGAAGTCGCCACTGCCACCAAATCCGGGGAATGACATCATGATTCTGATGATCGACAACTACGACAGTTTTACCTACAACATCGTGCAGTACCTCGGCGAACTCGGACAGGACGTCAAGGTCGTGCGCAATGATGAAATCACCATCGCCGACATTGAAAAGCTGGCGCCGGAAAAGATCGTGATCTCGCCCGGCCCCTGCTCGCCCAACGAGGCCGGCATCTCCATGGAAGCCATACGCCACTTCGCCGGCAGGATTCCGGTGCTGGGCGTCTGCCTGGGTCACCAGTCCATAGGCCAGGTCTTTGGCGGCAAGGTGGTGCGCGCGCGGCAGGTCATGCATGGCAAGACCTCGCCGATCTACCACAAGAATGTCGGTGTGTTTTCAGACCTGAATAATCCGCTGACGGCCACGCGCTACCACTCGCTCATTATTGAAAAAGATTCGCTGCCGGACTGCCTGGAAATCACGGCCTGGACGCAGCTGCCCGACGGTTCCGTGGACGAGATCATGGGCGTGCGCCACAAGACGCTGGCCGTCGAGGGCGTGCAGTTCCATCCGGAATCCATACTGACCGAGCAGGGTCATGAGCTGCTGAAGAATTTCCTGGAGGGCAAGTGATGGGGCAGCCTCTGGACATCAAGATCGCCCTGGCACGCATCGTCGACCGTATCGACCTGTCGCTGCCGGAAATGCAGGACGTGATGCGCAGCATCATGACCGGCGCCGCCACCGATGCGCAGATCGCTGCCTTTGTCATGGGCATGCGCATGAAGGGCGAGTCCCTGGACGAGATCGAAGGCGCCGTGCGCGTGATGCGCGAGCTGATGATCCCGGTGCAACTGGGCGAGCTGCCAAATGTGGTGGACATCGTCGGGACCGGCGGTGATGGCGCCAATATGTTCAATGTCTCCACGGCCTCGGCCATGGTGATTGCCGCCGCCGGTGGCCATGTCGCCAAGCATGGTGGCCGTGCCGTGTCCTCCAGCAGCGGCAGTGCCGACCTGCTGACCGAGGCCGGCCTCAACCTGGCGCTGACGCCGGAACAGACCGCGCGCTGCATACGCGAAGTCGGCATAGGTTTCATGTTTGCCGTGAACCATCACTCCGCCATGAAGCATGCCATCACCGCCCGTAAGGAAGTTGGTCTGCGCACGCTGTTCAACATCCTGGGTCCGCTGACCAACCCGGCCGGCGTGAAGCGCCAGGTCATCGGCGTCTTCAATGGCCAGCTCTGCCGGCCGCTGGCCGAAGTGCTGCAGCGCCTGGGCAGTGAACATGCCCTGGTGGTGCATGCCAAGGACGGGCTGGATGAATTCAGCCTGGCCACCAGCTCGCAGGTGGCGGAACTGAAAAATGGCGAAATCCGCGAATACACGCTGACGCCGGAAGACGTGGGCCTGAAGAGCCAGAGCCTGATAGGCCTTACCGTTTCCAGCTCGGCGGAATCGCTGGCCCTGATCCGCGATGCCCTGGGCAAACGCCAGGGCGAGTACGCGGAGAAGGCGGCGGATGTGATCGCCCTGAATGCCGGTGCCGGTATTTATGTCGCCGGCCTTACCCGCGACATCAGGCAGGGCGTGGCCCTGGCGCATGACCTCATCAGCACCGGCCAGGCCCTGGAAAAATTCGACAACCTGCGCGAGTTCACGCGCTCGCTGGGTAACTGACGATGCCGCTCCTACGGGAGGCGTGAAGAGAGTGTGAAGATGGCAGCACCTACCATTCTGCAGAAAATCCTCGACCGCAAGGTGGAGGAGGTGGCGGCGGACAAGAAGCGCAAAAGCTTTTCCGCCCAGGAAGATGCCGCGCGGCATGCCGATCCCGTACGCGGCTTCCAGCAGTCCATTGAAAAGAAAATCGCGGCCGGCCAAGCCGGCGTGATCGCCGAGATCAAGAAGGCCTCGCCCAGCCAGGGCGTGATACGTCCGGATTTCCGTCCGGCCGAGATTGCCCTCTCCTATGAAAAGGCCGGTGCCGCCTGCCTGTCCGTGCTCACCGACGTGGATTTCTTCCAGGGCAGCAATGACTACCTGCAGCAGGCGCGTGCCGCCTGCGCCTTGCCCGTCATCCGCAAGGATTTCCTGGTCGATCCCTACCAGGTGGTGGAGGCCCGGGCCATAGGCGCGGATTGCGTGCTGCTCATCGTGTCCGCCCTCAGCGATGCCCAGCTCAATGAACTCAATGCCTGTGCGCGCGAGTTCGGCCTGGATGTGCTGGTGGAAGTGCATGACGGCGAGGAACTGGAGCGTGCGCTGCCGCTGTCCGGCGCCCTGCTGGGCATCAACAACCGCAACCTCAAGACCTTCGAGGTCAGCCTGCGCAACACCCTGGACCTGCTGCCGCGCATTCCCGCCGGCCGTCGTGTAGTCACGGAAAGCGGCATCCACAAACCGGATGACGTGAAGCTGATGCGCGACCACGATGTGCATGCCTTCCTCGTCGGCGAAGCTTTCATGCGTGCGCCGGAGCCGGGCGACAAGCTGGCGGAGCTGTTCTTTGTCTAAAGGATTCGTAGGAGCGGCTTCAGCCGCGAACCAACGCCCCAAAAAAAAGCCCGCTTGTGCGGGCTTTTTTGTTCGCGGCTGAAGCCGCTCC
>DASUXS010000441.1:0-2387 GCA_036377855.1 Moraxellaceae bacterium | reverse complement strand
GGGATGACAGCGAAGCGCCGTCGGCACTGGCGGCTTTCCTGGATCATGCCGCGCTGGAGGCGGGCGAGGCCCAGGCCGGTGAGTTCGAGGATGCGGTGCAGCTGATGACGCTGCATTCCGCCAAAGGCCTGGAGTTCCCGCTGGTGTTCCTGGCTGGCATGGAAGAAGGCTTGTTTCCGCATGAAATGGCTTTGCAGGACAACAACCTCGAGGAAGAGCGCCGGCTCTGCTATGTGGGCATCACCCGCGCCATGAAGGAGCTGGTGCTGACCTATGCGGAAATCCGCCGCCTCTATGGCGATGAGAAACACAATGCGCCGTCGCGCTTCCTGCGCGAGATTCCGGCCAACCTGATACAGGCGGTGCGGGCCGGCAGCAGCCACAACAATTTCAGCTTTCCTTCCTCGGCCATCAGCACCGCGCCCTCGCGACTGGGCGGCAGCGATTCCGGCGATGGTGCTTTCCGCCTGGGCCAGGCCGTCAGGCATCCGCGCTTTGGCGAAGGCACCATCCTGAAATTCGAAGGCAGCGGCCCCAATGCGCGCATCCAGGTGAATTTCCAGGAAGTGGGCAGCAAATGGCTGGTGGCGCAATATGCGCGGCTGGAAGCGGTTTGATCGTTTGCCTAGCTGAGCTGCAAGAAAAAGCCCGCATCATGCGGGCTTTTTTAATTGCTCTGGTTCCTCTAGACAAACTGTCGCCCCGGCCTTCGCCGGGGCGACAGTGGGGTTGTTAAAAGGCGGCGGTGGATGAGTTCTGCTGCAGCTATTCAACTCGCTGCTGCTACAGGCGCTGCTGCAAACGATAGTCACCCGGCGTGGTCCCGGCCAGCCGCTTGAACCAGCGTATGAAGGACTGGCTTTCCTGGAAGCCCAGCTTGCTGGCCACGGCATCCACGGAAAGTGCATGGTCGCGCAGGTGTTCCGTGGCCAGGTCGAAGCGCACGCTGTCCAGCAGGTCGCGGAAGCTGCTGTCCAGCTCCTGCAGTTTGCGATGCAGGCTGCGGCCACTCATGCCCAGCTGTGCCGCCAGGGATTCACGCGTAGGCACGTCACCGCGACGCAGTTCGCTGAGCAGGGCCTTGCGCGCCTGCAGCAGCAGGTTGGGTTCTGTCTGTCGCTCCCGCAGCAGTTGCTGCGCATGCTGCTCCAACGCCATGTGCAGGTCGGGATTGGCCAGCGTCAGCGGCGCGTTCAGCGCCGCCGGCAGCAGCACCAGCGCGGAACAGGGCTGGCTGTAGTGCACCGGACAGCCAAAGAATTTTTCCGTGTCGCGCACCGCGGCGAGATCGGCGGGGGCGTCGTGCTGGAAACGCACGGCCAGCAGGGCGCGCGGTTCGCGCTGCTTCATCAGGCGCAGCATGCCGGCCCAGCAGCCCAGGATGCATTCATGCGTATGCCGGGCCACCAGCGGGTCCTGGATGATGCCTTCCCACTGCCACAGCGCCACGCCCGGCTCATGGCCCAGCGTGGTGGTGCCCACGTCGCCCAGCAGCCTTTCAAAACGCATATTGGTTTCTATGAGGTCCTTGAGCGTGCTGCTGGTCTGTATGGCGTAACCCAGCACGCCCAGGGTGGCGAGGTTGATGCGCGGCGAGGTGTGCAGGCCTATCAGGGGATCCTGCAGGCGCTCTATGCCCAGGCGTATCACCGGCTCCACCTGCGCGAAGCTCAGCCAGCCTCCCGCGGCGGCCAGGTCGGCCAGGGTGAAGCCGGCATCGCGCAGCAGCAGCTCGCGCTGCAGGCCGGCATATTCGGCCGCCGCCAGGCACTGCTCGACGATGATGAGGGGAATGCGCACCGGCGGGTGCGGGGGTGGGGTCGCTGTCATGGGGCTGCCTTGCCGCTCTTTTTGTTTTTGTTCTTCTGCATGTTGCTGACAGAGCCGGGTCTGGGACGATCATGCCACTCATCGGTGGACAGGCGGTTGGCCGTTTGGGTTTATGGCCCTGTCCTTTTTGACACTGGGGGCCCCGTCCCTGCCTTTTCTATGCTCTGCCGGCCAAAAAGTGTGCAGTCAATGCACGAAAGACGCCACGCCTTCCAGCGGATAGTCCCGGGGTCGTGTGCGACAAGAAAGAGAACAACAAGAAGAGGACGTTGCATGAACCGGAAATTCGCCCGCTTTTTCTCCCTGCCTGCCTCCCTGGTGGCCATCGCCTTCGCAGCGGGACAGGCCCAGGCCGCCAGCTACCAGGTCTGCAATGCCAGCAGTTGCAAGGGCGAGTCCTTCTTCGCCTGGCCCTGGGAGCAGAGCAGCTACGCCAAGACCCGCTATCCCATCGTCTTTGCCCATGGCATGGCCGGCTTCTCCAAGATAGGCCCGGTGGACTACTGGTATGGCATTCCCCAGGACCTGGCCAAGAACGGCGCCTCGGTCTATGTCAC
>DASUXS010000440.1:0-5145 GCA_036377855.1 Moraxellaceae bacterium | reverse complement strand
TGCAATGAAAAAGGGGCCGCAACGGCCCCTTTTTCATGAGGGTCACCCGGCAGGACGCTCAGCGTATCGTGCCCTGCGCGGTTTTCTGCAGGCGGCTGGTGTCATAACCCTGGGCCTTCGCCTTCTCCAGCAAATCTGCATAGGCCTTTTCATCCAGCTGCGGTGTGCGTGACAACACCCAGAGATAGTCGCGGTCCGGCGTGCCGACCAGGGCATGGCGGTAATCCTTGTCCAGCGCGAGCACCCAGTAATCCCCCCACACCCAGGGCAGCCAGGACAACCACGCCGGGGCAAAGCGCACCTCGAGCTGGGTATTGCGGCCCGCTGGGTCTTGCTGTCGCGCCAGCGCCGTGGCCTGATCGTAACGGCCATCGGCCAGGCGGCAGCGATTGACCACCTGGATGCCACCATCGGCCTGCAGGGTGTAGCGGGCCGTCACGTCACCGCTGCACTGCTTCTGGAAACGGTTGGGAAAACGGGCGATCTCGAACCACTGGCCGGCATAGCGTGGTACCTCCATCGCGGGCAGGGCCTGCACCGGCGGCGGTTCAGCCGCTGGCGACACCGCCGGCAACAGGGCGGCGGCCAGCAGCAGCGCTGGCAGCAGGGATTTCAGCATGGCATTTCTCCGGGAGCGCGGGACAAGACCGCCCGCCTGCCCAGCACCCTATACAGGCCGGCCCCAGCCGCCCATTGCACAAATGAAAAAAGCCATCAACGCTGGTGAACAGCAGCTGACAGCTCCTATTGCCGCAAACGGGGCTCAGGCCGTGTGGCGATGCACTTCCACCGTCACATGCATCAGCTCCGTGCGGGCGGCGAGCAGCGCCTTGTAGTGCTCGGGATCGCGCGGCACATCGGCATAGACGGAAATCACCGCGGCATAGCAGCGGCTGCCCACGCGCAGCAGGTGCAGGTCGGTGACCCAGGTGGCCGGCTCGGCTTCCAGCGTATGGCGTATGTATTCCGGCAGCCTGGTATCCGGCAGGCGGTCCACCAGCTGGGCCGCCGCATCGCGCAGCAGGCCCTGGGCCCAGTGCAGGATGATGGCGGCACCCACCAGGCCCATGACCGGGTCCAGCCAGGCGATGCTGAGATAGAGGCCGGCCAGCAGGGCGACGATGGCCAGCACCGAGGTCAGGGCATCGGCCAGCACATGCACATAGGCGGCGCGCAGATTGATGTCATGGTGCGCACCGTGGCCGGATGCATGCCCGTGGTCGTGGTCGTGAGCATGATCATGGCCATGCCCGTGGTCATGCGAATGCCCGGCGGCATGCAGCCATTTCGCGCAGACCAGGTTCACCAGCAGGCCGATGATGGCCACCACCAGCGCCTCGCCATAATGCACGGCCATGGGCTGGCGCAGACGCTCCAGCGATTCCCAGATCATCACCAGCGCCACCGCCCCCAGGGCCAGGGCACTGACAAAGCCGCCCAGCACAGCGATCTTGCCGGTGCCGAAGGAAAAGCGCAGATCGTCGCGATAGCGCCGCATCAGGGCATAGGCCAGGGCCGCGATCAGGAAGGCCGCCATATGCGTGCCCATATGCCAGCCGTCTGCCAGCAGGGCCATGGAGCCGTAGTAATGGCCGGCCGCGATCTCCGCCACCATCATGATGCCGGTCAGCCAGATCACCCGGCGCGTCCCGGCCTCGGCCCGGCTGACATCACCGTAGAAATCATGGCTTTTGGTCCAGGGGGACAGGTCACGGGACATTGCGGGAGGCTCGTCTGGCAGGAAAGGCGCCAGTGTAGCGTCTGGTCCCTCCCAAAATAACCGCGGGCGCAAAGGGGATATGCCGGCGCCCGCACTGACCGTTTTTAACCAAACCGCCTTTGACAGCCTCTTGACGCGGCCTCAGCATGGCGCGGTTTGCCTGCTAGTCCGCTGCACCCTTTACCCCCCCCTAACGACCCCTTATTGGAGCCGCTGCAATGTTTGAATGGATGGCCGATCCGCAAGCCTGGATCACGCTGGTCACCCTGACGTTCCTCGAGATTGTCCTTGGCATAGACAACATCATTTTCCTTACCATCCTCGTCAACAAGGTAGAAGAAAAGCAGCGCCACAAGGCGCGCGTCTTCGGCCTGGGCCTGGCCATGGTGAGCCGCATCCTGCTGCTGCTCTCGCTGGCCTGGGTGATGCAGCTGACCAAACCCTTCTTCACGCTCTTCGACCATGCGGTGAGCGGACGCGACATCATCCTCATCGGGGGTGGTCTCTTCCTCTTGTGGAAGGCCGCGACGGAAATCTTTGAAAGCGTGGAAGCGGCGGAACACAACGAGGAAACGGTGGCCAAGGGCATGGCACATGCCGGCTTCTATTCCATCATCCTGCAGATCGCCATCATCGACATCGTGTTCTCGCTGGACTCGGTGATCACCGCCGTGGGCCTGGCCCAGCACATCCCGGTGATGGTGACCGCCATCGTCGCCGCCGTGGCCGTGATGATGTTCGCCGCCAAGCCCATAGGCGAGTTCGTGGATGCCCATCCCTCGATCAAGATCCTGGCCCTGGCCTTCCTGGTCCTGGTCGGCACCATCCTGATCGCGGACGGCATGGGCATGCATGTGCCCAAGGGCTATGTCTACTTCGCCATGGCCTTCTCGCTGGGTGTGGAGATGCTCAATATCCGCATGCGCAAGAAGCGCGAAAAGCCGGTTCAGCTCATCAAGCCCACGCATGTAGAGTGAGTGGACTGAGCTTCATCGCAGCAATAAAAAAAAGCCCGGCATTGCCGGGCTTTTTTTTATTGGCCTCTCGTTCAGGGATAGCTCGTCGCCTTTCCCCTCTCAACCACCGCAAAAACCACCGTCATCCCGCGAAGGCGGGGATCTCCTGAATCTGGCAGGGCTTTTTAAAAGGCCCGCTGTAGGTCATGGAGATCCCCGCCTTCGCGGGGATGACGATGTAGCGCAGTGCGCAGTGAACTCAGGCCGACAGCGCCTTCACCAGCTTCTGATGTATGCCGCCGAAACCGCCGTTGCTCATGATCACGACCTGGTCACCGTTGCCGGCTTCCGCGACGATCTTCGCGATGATGGCCTCAATGGAGTTCAGCACCAGCGCCGGCACCGGACTGGCCGCCACCACCGGGCCCAGGTCCCAGTTCAGGCCTTCGGGCTGGTACCACAACACCTGGTCAGCATCGGCCACCGACGGCGCCAGGTTTTCCTTGTGCGCCCCCAGACGCATGGTGTTGGAGCGCGGTTCTATCACGGCAATGATTTTCGCCTTGCCGACTTTTTTGCGCAGGCCGGCCAGCGTGGTCTGGATGGCGGTGGGATGGTGGGCGAAATCGTCGTAGACGGTGATGCCGCGCACCTCGCCCACCACTTCCATGCGGCGTTTCACGCCGGGGAAGGCCGAGAGCGCCTGGCAGGCATCCGCAGGCGCCACGCCGCAATGCTCGGCGGCGATGATGGCGGCCAGGCCATTGCTGACGCTGTGGCGGCCGGTCATGGTCCAGTGCACTTCGCCCACTTTGTCAGTGCCGCGGAAAACCGCGAAAGAAGAACCGTCGCCACTCAAACCTTCCGCACGCCAGCCGGCATCGACCCGCTGTTCGTCCACGCCGAATTTTTCCACCGGCGTCCACGCGCCCTTTTTCAGCACGTCTTCCAGGTTGGCATCGTCCGCCGGCACGATGATGCGGCCGCGGCCGGGAATGGTGCGCACCAGGTGGTGGAACTGTTTCTTGATGGCATCCAGGCTTTCAAAGATGTCGGCGTGGTCGAACTCGAGGTTGTTGAGGATGGCCGTCGTCGGCGCGTAATGGATGAACTTGGAGCGCTTGTCAAAGAAAGCGGAATCATATTCATCCGCCTCCACCACGAAGAATTTGCCACCGCCCAGACGCGCGCTGGCGGCAAAACCCTTGGGCACACCACCGATCAGGAAACCCGGCGCCAGGCCGGCCTGTTCCAGCACCCAGGCCACCATGGTCGTGGTCGTGGTCTTGCCATGGGTGCCGGCCACGCCGATGACATGGCGGCCCTGCAGCACATGCGCGGCCAGCCAGGCCGGACCCGAGGTGTAGGGAATGCCTTCATTGAGCACGTATTCCACGGCGGCATTGCCGCGACTCATGGCATTGCCGACCACCACGAGATCGGGGCGCGGGTTGAGATGCGCCGGTTCATAGCCCTGCATCAGCGTGATGCCCTGGGCTTCCAGCTGCGTGCTCATGGGCGGATAGACGTTGGCGTCGGAACCGGTGACGTGGTAGCCCAGTTCCTTGGCCAGCACCGCCAGCGACCCCATGAAGGTGCCGCAGATGCCGAGAATGTGAATATGCATAAACAATCCTTGGAAAACGCCGCTGGCAACGCCTCAGGGGGAAGCAGGCAGGTGCAGCAGCTCGGGAAACAGTTTGACGCTGATGAAGATGGTGAGCAGGAACAAGGTCAGTGACAACATATTGGCGAGAAAGATGCCGACTTTCAGTACCCGGAAGTAAACAAAGCCGCGCACCGCGAGATTCCAGCCCACCAGCAGCATCTGCAGCACCACCAGGGCAGTGAGCATGCTGCTCTGCGCCAGGTAGACGCTGGCAACCACCAGGGGCAGCGCCACCAGGCCCAGCATCACGTCGGCACCGTAGATGGCCGTCAGGCCCTGTACATACAGCGGCCCCTGCTGCTTGAAGCGCACCAGCGCCCACAGCACCAGCGCATCCAGGCCCAGTCCTATGCCCACCATGCCCACGGCGGCCTGCAGCGATACCGGTTCTGCATAGAGCTGCACACTGATGCCCAGGAAGGCATCCAGCAACAGGGCCAGCAGCAGGAGGTTGAAGGAGCGCGGCAGGTCTTCCGGACCCCGGCGCAGCTGGCAGATTGACCAGAACATGGCCCACAGCGGTTTCATCGGCATCTCCTGGCGATGCGGCATTCTCGCAAAGTCGCCCGCTGACGTCACCGCATGCCCTTCGCTACCATAGCCGCGTCATCCGCCACGGCCACGTCCATGCCTCCGAAATACCGCCGCCTGATCCTGGGTCTCATCGTCTTCCTGGGCCTGATGCTGCTGATCGGCCGCTTCCGCATCGATACCACCCGTGAACTGCCTCCGCCTTCCCCCGCCACTGCCGAACCGGCTGCCGCGGCAGCGCTGACCGGGCGCCGGGAGACCCGCCACCC
>DASUXS010000439.1:0-3901 GCA_036377855.1 Moraxellaceae bacterium | reverse complement strand
CAAGCATGACGGAGCTTCCCAAGACTGGTCCGGCGGAGCTGGCCCTTATCCACGCTGACTGGCCGGCACCGCCGCATGTGCATGCCGTGGTGACCACGCGCCGCGGCGGTGTCAGCGAATCCCCCTGGGACAGCCTCAATCTCGGCAACCATGTGGAAGACGATCCGCTGGATGTGGCGGATAACCGCGCGCGCCTGCAGGGCGCCATACGGCGCATTGCCGACTGTGGCTCACCGCAGTGGCTGAACCAGGTGCATGGCGTGACGGTGGTGGAGGCAGAGTCGCAGGAAGAAAAACGCCGGCAGTGGGTGCCGGCAGCGGATGCCGTCACCACGACACAATCCGGCCTGCCCTGCATCGTGATGACGGCGGATTGCCTGCCGGTTTTTTTCACGGATCGCGCGGGCAGCCGCGTCGCCGTGGCGCATGCCGGCTGGCGTGGCCTGGTGGATGGCGTGCTGGAAGCGACGTTGCGGCATTTTCCGGACAAGGCGGAAGTGCTGGCCTGGATGGGCCCGGCCATAGGTCCGCAGAAATTCGAAGTGGGCGCTGAAGTGCGCGCGGCTTTCGTGGCGCAGGATGCGGCGGCCGATGTCTGTTTCAGGCCGGGGGCCGCAGAAGGTAAATGGCTGGCGGATATCTATGCGCTGGCACGGCGGCGTCTGGCTGCGGCGGGAGTGCAGGCGGTTTATGGCGGCGACTTCTGCACCGTGACCGACAGCGCGCGTTTCTTTTCCTATCGCCGTGACGGTCGTACCGGCCGCATGGCCTCGGTCATCTGGCGCGGCTGAGCGGCTGCCCCAGTATCGGCAGGTCGTCTTCGTCCGGGCTGGCGCTGGCCTTTTCCGCCGCCTGTATGGCCTGCAGGAGATGGCGGTGGTCGCTGACGCTCTGGCCCGCATGCAGGTAGCGGCGGGTGGCGGTCAGCACATGCTCCAGCTTCTGCACGCGGTAATTGAGATTGAGCAGGGTCTTGGCCATGTAGTCCTCGTCCTGCCCGGATTCACGCATGGCGATGGCGGCACTGACGGCCTGCTGCAACTCGCTTTCAGTCGGCTTGCCCATGATGGTCTCCCGGGGGCGGCATCCCCTTCAGTCTAGATGTTGCTGCCCGCCTTGCAGGCCGCCGGGCGCTCCCTCCCGGCGTTTTCCTGTCCCCTGTTTTCCTTGAATTGGCCGGATTGACCCATATACCTAGGGCAATCCGTTTCTGTAGCCGAGAAAACCATGCGTTTCGACCGTTTGACCGCCAAATTGCAGGAAGCGCTGTCCGATGCCCAGTCCCTGGCCGTCGGCCGCGACAACACCGCCATCGAGCCCGGCCACCTGCTGGCCGCCCTTATCGACCAGCAGGGCGGCAGCGTGCGTCCGCTGCTGGCCCAGGCCGGTGCCGACATGGCCCGCTTGAGCCGCGAGCTGGCCATCCACCTCGACAACCTGCCGCGCCTGCAGACGCCCACCGGCGACATCGCCGTCGGCGCCGAACTGGCGCGTGCCTTCAACCTCGCCGATAAACAGGCGCAGCAGCGCGGTGACCAGTTCATCGCCAGCGAACTCATGCTGCTGGCCTTTTTCGATGCCAACAACGAAGCCGCCAAAGTGCTGCAGCGTTCCGGCGTGCAGAAAGCCCGCCTGCTGCAGGTGGTGGACCAGCTGCGCGGAGGTGACGCCGTGAAAGACGCCAATGCCGAGGAAAGCCGGCAGGCCCTGGCCAAATACTGCATAGACCTGACTGAACGCGCCGCCAGCGGCAAGCTGGACCCGGTCATAGGCCGTGACGATGAAATCCGCCGCACGATACAGGTGCTGGCACGACGCACGAAAAACAATCCGGTGCTCATCGGCGAGCCGGGCGTGGGCAAGACCGCGATCGTCGAGGGACTGGCGCAGCGCATCGTCAACGGCGAAGTGCCGGAAGGCCTGCGCAACAAGAAAGTGCTGTCCCTGGACATGGGCGCGCTGATTGCCGGTGCCAAGTTCCGCGGCGAATTCGAAGAACGCCTCAAGGCCGTGCTGAACGAACTCGCCAAGCAGGAAGGCAACATCATCCTCTTCATCGACGAGCTGCACACCATGGTCGGCGCCGTCAAGGCCGAGGGCGCCATGGATGCCGGCAATATGCTCAAGCCCGCGCTGGCGCGCGGTGAGCTGCATTGCGTGGGCGCCACCACGCTGGACGAGTACCGCCAGTACATCGAAAAGGATGCGGCGCTGGAGCGGCGTTTCCAGAAGGTGCTGGTGGACGAGCCCTCGGTGGAGGACACCATCGCCATCCTGCGCGGCCTCAAGGAGCGCTATGAGGTGCACCACGGTGTCGACATCACCGACCCGGCCATCATCGCCGCGGCCAAGCTGTCGCACCGCTACATCACCGACCGCAAGCTGCCGGACAAGGCCATAGACCTCATCGACGAGGCCGCTTCCCGTATCCGCATGGAAATGGATTCCAAGCCGGAGGAAATGGATCGCCTGGACCGCAAGCTTATCCAGCTCAAGATGGAGCGCGAGGCGCTCAAGCATGAAGACGATGCCGCCAGCCGCCAGCGCCTGGCCAAGCTGGAAGAAGACATCCTGCGCCAGGAGAAGGAGTACGCCGACCTGGAAGAAATCTGGAAGGCGGAAAAGGCCTCGCTCAAGGGCGAGCAGCAGCTGAAGGAAGAACTGGAAAAAGCCCGTATCGATTTCGAGGCCGCGCGTCGCGGCAATGACCTCGAGAAAATGTCACGCCTGCAGTACGCCGTGATTCCGGAGCTGGAAAAGCAGCTCAAGGCGGCGGCCGAGGCCGACAAGCCCGCGCATACCCTGCTGCGCAACCGCGTCACCGACGAGGAGATTGCCGAAGTCGTGGCCAAGGCCACCGGCATTCCCGTGGCCAAGATGCTGGAAGGCGAGAAGGAAAAACTGCTGCGCATGGAGGAGGAGCTGCATCATCGCGTCATCGGCCAGCACGAGGCGGTGGTGGCGGTGGCCAATGCCGTGCGCCGTTCCCGTGCCGGCCTGTCCGATCCCAACCGGCCGAACGGCTCTTTCCTGTTCCTGGGCCCGACCGGCGTGGGCAAGACCGAGCTCACCAAGGCCCTGGCGAATTTCCTCTTCGATTCCGACGATGCCATGGTGCGCATCGACATGTCGGAGTTCATGGAAAAGCATTCCGTGTCGCGCTTGATAGGCGCGCCGCCGGGCTATGTGGGTTACGAGGAGGGCGGCTACCTCACGGAAGCCGTGCGCCGTCGTCCCTATGCCGTGGTGCTGCTGGATGAGGTGGAGAAGGCGCATCCGGATGTGTTCAACATCCTGCTGCAGGTGCTGGAAGATGGTCGTCTCACCGACGGCCAGGGCCGTACCGTGGACTTCCGCAACACCGTCATCGTCATGACTTCCAATCTCGGCTCGGATGTCATCCAGAGCCTGGCGGGCGAGGAGCAGTACGAGGCCATGAAGACGGCGGTGATGGAGGTGGTGGGCCGGCATTTCCGTCCGGAGTTCATCAACCGCATCGACGAGGTGGTGGTCTTCCATCCGCTGGGCGAATCGCAGATACGCGGCATTGCCGAAATCCAGCTGCAGCGCCTGCGTGGCCGCCTGGCCGATCGCGACCTGCGCCTGGAGGTGTCGGAAACGGCGCTGGCCAGCCTCATCAGCGCCGGTTACGACCCGGTCTATGGCGCGCGGCCCTTGAAGCGGGCCATACAGACGGCGCTGGAAAACCCCCTGGCGCAGCGTCTGCTGGCGGGCGAGTTTACAGGCGGTGACACCATCCTCGTGGACGAGGAACACGGCCAGTTCACCTTCCATAAAAAACGCTACCATTGAGGCATGGTCCCGTCAGGCCTTGGTGGCTTGAATCAGGGGAAGGGTAGAAAGAGAAAGCCCGGCTTTACCTGCCGGGCTTTTTTCAACA
>DASUXS010000438.1:0-2011 GCA_036377855.1 Moraxellaceae bacterium | reverse complement strand
CCCGCGCCGTCCTGGATTTTGAAACCACGCTGGCGCGCACGCAGTGGGCACCCGACCAGACCCGCGATGCCCTGCGCAATGAGCATCGCCTCACCGTGCAGGAACTCTCCGCTTATGCCCCCGGCTTTGACTGGCCGGCTTATCTGCAGGCAGCGGGATTCGGTGACGTGGAACGCTTGAATGTCGCGACGGATACCGCGGTACGCGATGCTGCCGCCCTGTTTGCCCGCACCGCGCCGGACACCCTGCGCGCCTATGCCGCCTTCCATTACCTGGACAGTTTCGCGCCCCTGCTTTCACAGGAATGGGAGCGTGCCCATTTCGCATTCCACAGCCAGACCCTGGCCGGCATCAAGGAACAACGCGCTCTGCCCGAGCGTGCCCTGCAACAGGTGAACGCCACCCTGGGCGAACAGCTGGGCCGTCTTTATGTGCAGCGCTATTTCCCGCCGGAATCCAAAGCCCGCATGGACGAGCTGGTGGGCTTCCTGCGCCTGGCCTTCCGCCAGCGCCTGGAGAAAGTGGAATGGATGGACGAGGCTACACGACGCGAAGCCCTGGCCAAACTGGATGCCATGAGCACCAAGATCGGCTATCCGGAAAAATGGCATGACTACAGCCAGCTGCAGATCCGCGCCAACGATCTCGTGGGCAATGTGCAGCGTTACCAGGACTGGCAGCAGCAGGACCAGCGCAAGAAGCTAGGTGAGCCGGTGCGTCAATGGGAGTGGGCCATGCTGCCGCAGCGTATCAATGCCTATAACAATCCGCTGGGCAATGAAGTGGTGTTTCCCGCCGCCATCCTGCAGGCACCTTTCTTCGATCCCAAAGCCGATCCCGCAGTTAATTTTGGCGCCATCGGCATGGTGATAGGCCACGAGATGGGCCACAGCTTTGACGACCAGGGCAGTCATTACGATGCCCGCGGCGCGCTGCGCAACTGGTGGAGCGAGGCCTCGCGCCGCCAGTTCGAGGAACGCACGGACAAACTGGTGCAGCAATACGGCGGCTATGCGCCGCTGCCTGGCCTGCATCTGAACGGCCAGCTCACGCTGGGTGAAAACATCGGTGATCTCGGCGGCATGATGATCGCGTGGACGGGCTACCAGAATTTCGTGGCCGCCAATCCGGGCAAGGCGCCGGTGCTGGAGGGTTACAGCGGCCAGCAGCGTTTCTTCATGGGCTTTGCCCAGGTCTGGCGCAACCGCATGACCGAAGCCGCCCTGCGCCAGCAGGTGCTGACCAATGCCCACAGCCCTGGCGAATACCGTGTGAATGGCGTGCTGGCCAATTTCACGCCCTGGTATGAAGTCTTTGGCGTCAAGGCCGGCGACAAGCTCTATCTTCCCGAAAACCAACGTGTGGGTATCTGGTGAACATGACCAGCGGATTTTTCTCGGCGGAATCCCGCCTGGGCCATCTCGACCAGCTCTGGCTGCCCTGTGTGCTGATCGGCGGTCTGCTGGCCTATGGCATCTATGGCAGCCTGCATTCCACGTTGAATTACGGAGACCCGCAATTCGTGGTGGCGCTGTTTTCCAGCGAGATAATGGTGGCGGTCTATCTCCTGCTGATCACGGCGCTGTTCTTTCCCGTGGACCGAATAGGCCTGCGCCAGCCGGACACCCTCGAATGGAAACTGCTGTGGCCGCTGTTGGTGATGCTGGGCATAGTCTCCGGCAGCTGGCTGGTGTTGCGGCTGACGGCGCCGGCCGTGGACAACACGCTGTCACTGGGCATGCTGCGCACCACGCTGCTGGTGGGCCTGAACGAGGAATGGATTTTCCGCGGCATCCTGATGGCGGCATTCTGTCGCCGTTTCGGCCTGCGCAACGGCTCCCTGATCGCGCTGCTGCTCTTCGGCCTGGCTCATGCCGGCAATGCCCTCATCAGCGAATATCCGCTGCTGTCCCTGCTGCAGGTGCTGACCTCCATGATGACGGGGTCGCTGCTTCTGCTGGCGGCGCTGGCGACGCGTTCGCTGCTGCCAGTGATGCTGGCGCACGGCGTC
>DASUXS010000437.1:0-2784 GCA_036377855.1 Moraxellaceae bacterium | reverse complement strand
AGCTGCGTCTGCTTTCCACTGCAAATGCAGCGACTGCTGTCGTTGCGGCACCTGCCCCGGTGCAGGCTGCTGTTGAAGAAAATATTGACGACACCTCCGCCCCGGACGATATGCAGGCCGCTGTCGATGTCTTTCTGCAATCGGCGCGCCTGCACCTGCCCCTGCTGGCCCTGGCTGCAGTGCAGGCACAGGCGCCGGTGGAGAGTGTCGAGTTGCTGTCGGCACAGGCGGAAGCGGCCGGCCTGCTGGTGGTGTCGCGCCTGTTGCAGCGCCTGCAAGTCGCCGATGCCGCCGCAGCACTGCCTCTGCTGGAAGAATTGCTGTCGCGCCTGCGCCATGTCGAAAACCTGGCGGGCCAGGAGGCGGGATGTGCGGCCGCCTTTGCCGAGCTGCGCCCTTTGCTGGAGCCGCAATTCCGCAGCGCCGTCGCTGCGGCTGCTGCAGTGGCAGCCGAAACGCTGGAAACGGCGGCGGATGCCGAACGCGGCCTGCAGACCGTGCTGCCGCTGCGGCATTTCTGCCGCCTGCTGGGCCTGGCCGCCAGCGCAACCCTGCTCAACCTCATCATGCAGGTGCTGCGCGAGATTGCGCGCGATGCGCTTTATCCCGGCCCCTCTCTCGGTGCCCAGCTGGCGCTGGCGCTGGGCATCATGGCCGAGCTGCCGCCTGAGCTGGATGAAGACCTGCCCTATGTGGCGATGACGGAGCAGCTGCTGGACAACATCCAGCGCGAGATCGCCTACGCCGACGACATCGAGATGCCGGGCGAAGCCGCCGTGGCAGTGCCGGCACCGGCCCTGGACATCAGCGCGGACATGCAGGCGGTGCTTTCGCATTCCGCACGCGCGCAGCTGGCGGCGCATGTGGAGGCCGGCCACCTGCTGGTGGAAATCGATGCCGACATGGAGTCCATGTCTGATGGCGGTGAGGCCTTCGTGGCCTGGCTCACAGCCCAGGGCACGCAGCTGGCCAACCACACGGTTTTCCATGGCGAAGGCCGCAGCGAATCCACGCAGCTGCGTTTCCTGGCGGCTTTTGCACAGCCGCTGGCGGCCGTCGTGGCTGGTCTGGGTGAACTGGATCCCGAAGGCTGCCTGCTGCATCTGCGGCCGTTGAATGCGGCACAGGCCGTCCTCCAGACGACGCCCGGATTGGCGACGCCCGCCGCAGACGAAGCAGAGCCTTCCACCGCGGCACGCAGCACCGCCTCCACGGTACGTATCGACAGCCGCGCACTGGATGGCTTCGTCAATCGTGTCGGTGAACTGGTGATGCTGCGCAATATGATGTCGCACAGCTTTGCCGATGAGCGCGTGAGTGAGGGCTTCCGCCGCCTGCGTCGTGTCATCAGCGGGGATTACCAGCCGGATGCGGCCGAACGTGAACAGCTGCAGGGCCTGATCGACGAGCTGGCGCAGCGCCGCGAAAAACTGCTGCAGGCCGATGCCCGCCTGCAGGAAGCACTGTCGCATTTGCAAGATGACGTGCTGGCGTTGCGCGTGGTGCCGGTGGGTACGGTGTTCAACCGTATGACCCGCGTGGTCTGGGGCCTGGCGCAGGCGCAGGACAAACAGGTGCATGTCGATATCCGTGGCGAGGAAACGCGTATCGACAAGGGCATGGTGGATATCCTGGCCGAGCCGCTGTCGCATATGGTGCGCAATGCCATAGACCATGGCATTGAAACCGCGGCGGAACGTGCGCAGCGCGGCAAGCCCGCCACCGCCACGCTGACTTTGTCCGCCAGCCGCCAGGGCAATGCCCTGCTCATCACCGTGGCGGACGACGGCCGCGGCCTGGATTTGTCGCGCATCCTGGCCAAGGCGCGCGCGCTGGGCCTGGCCGGTGCGCAGAACTACAACGACAGCGACATCATCAATTTCATTTTCGCGCCGGGTTTTTCCACGGCCGAGCAGGTGAGTTCGGTATCCGGCCGCGGCGTCGGCATGGACGTGGTGAAAACCCGTATCGCGCAGATCGGCGGCCAGATCGAGGTGCAGTCGCGACCGGGGCAGGGCGTGACCTTCACGCTGCGCCTGCCTTTGTCCGTGGCCATACAGGGCGTGGTGCTGGTGGAAGCCGGCGGCAACCTGCTGGCGCTGCCGGAACGCCAGGTGGATGAAGTGCTGCGCCTGCCGCGCGAATCGCTGCAGACGGTGCAGGGCCAGGCTGCCTGCCTGTTGCGTGGCGTGGTGTTGCCGCTTTACGGCCTGGAGCGTTTGCTGGGTTCGCCCCTGGCAGCGACAGCAGCCGCCGAGCTGGATGTGGTGGTGTTCAGCGATGGCCGCCATCGCATCGGCCTGGTCGTGCAGCGCGTGAGCGGTCGCCAGGAAGTATTCGTGCGCGACATCCATCCCGACATCCTGCGCCTGCCCGGCGTGGGCGGTGCCTGCATCCTCGGCGATGGCCGCGTGGTGCTGATCACCGACGGCGACAAGCTCATGGACCTGGCGCGGCGCCAGGCGCAGAGCCTGCAGGAATTGCTCACTGTGGCGGCGCAGGCATGAAAGATTACCTGCACCTGCGCTGCGGTGGCTGCGACCTGCTATTAGATGTGGACTGCGTGGAAGCCGTGGACTTCCTGGACGACGACCGCCGCGACAGCCAGGGCCACCGCCTCTGGCGCGGCCAGTCGCTGCCGGTGCTGGACCTGACGGCGGCGCTGGGCCTGACACTGGGTGTAGCAGGGCGCAATGCCCAGCAGCTGGTGCTGCGCGAAGGCGAGGCGCGCTGCATTGTCGAAGTTGGTGAAATCCTGGATTTCCGTCCGGTGGATGAGGCCGC
>DASUXS010000436.1:0-4764 GCA_036377855.1 Moraxellaceae bacterium | reverse complement strand
CTTGTCGAGATCGGCCAGCAGCTCGTGCGCGAGCTTGGTCATGCGCACTTCGGTGTAGCGCATGGCGGCGGCGTTGTCGCCGTCTATGGAACCGAAGTTGCCCTGCCCGTCCACCAGCATGTAGCGCAGGCTGAAAGGCTGGGCCATGCGCACGATGGTGTCGTAGACAGCGGTGTCGCCATGCGGGTGGTATTTACCGATGACGTCACCGACCACACGGGCCGATTTCTTATAAGCCTTGTTCCAGTCATTGCCCAGCTCATGCATGGCATAGAGCACGCGGCGATGCACAGGCTTCAAGCCATCACGCACGTCCGGCAGGGCACGGCCGACGATCACGCTCATGGCGTAATCGAGATAGGACTGTCTTAGTTCGTCTTCAATGTTGACCGGTACGATTTCTTTAGCAAATTCGGTCATCAGCTTCCTCGTCTGATTAGGCGCGAAACACCGGCTTTTCCTTCCTGAAGCACCGGCTTGCGGAACAGTCCAATAAAGCCCGGAAGGTTACCACAAATCAGGGAGTTACCGAACCCTGGCCCACACTTTTCCCGGCAATTTTCCGGTGGTTGCGGCGGCCTTTGCCGGTATACTTCCCGCCGTCTTTTTGTCCGCCGGGCCACCCTCCCGGCCTCAAGCCCCGGGCCGCGTCCGCAGACCGCCCCGACCGCGCAAGGAATCCGGCATGACTGGTCAAAAAACCAACGTCGACCCCGCTGAAATCGCCAAGTTCGAAGCCCTGGCCAGCCGCTGGTGGGATCCCCACTCGGAATTCAAACCCCTGCACGACATCAATCCCCTGCGCCTGAACTGGATAGACGAGCGCGTCGGCCTGGCCGGCAAGACCGTGCTGGACGTGGGCTGTGGTGGCGGCATCCTGTCCGAGAGCATGGCGCGCCGCGGCGCCAGCGTGACCGGCATAGACATGGGCGAAGCGCCGCTGGCCGTGGCCCGCCTGCATCTGCTGGAAAGCGGCCAGCAGGTGGATTACCGGCAAGTCCCGGTCGAGCAGCTGGCGGCCGAGCGCCCCGCTTCTTTCGATGCCGTCACCTGCCTGGAAATGCTGGAGCATGTGCCGGACCCGGCCGCGGTGGTGAAAGCCTGCTTCGACCTGGTGAAACCGGGCGGCCAGGTCTTCTTCTCCACCATCAACCGCAATCCCAAGGCCTATGCCTTCGCCATCCTGGGCGCCGAATACCTGCTGCAGATGCTGCCGCGCGGCACCCATGACTACGCCAAATTCATCAAGCCCTCGGAACTGGCCGGCTGGGTGCGCAGCGCCGGCCTGGACCTGCAGGACATGACCGGCCTGCACTACAACCCGCTGACCCGGCGCTATTGGCTGGCCCCGAACGTGGACGTGAACTACATGCTGGCGACACAGCGCCCCGCCGCTTCGGAAGGAGCCGCCTGATGCGCCAAGCCGCTGCCGTACTCTTCGACCTCGATGGCACCCTGATAGACACCGCTCCCGATTTCGTCGCCGTGCTCAACCGCCAACTGCAGGCCCATGGCCGCGCCACGCTGCCGCCGGAAAGGATCCGCGCCATGGTGTCGCAGGGCGCCCGCGCCGTGGTTGGCCTGGGCTTTGGCGATCGCGTGAACATGGACAGCCCGGAGTTCGAGGCCCTGCGCCAGGAATTCCTGCAGAGCTATCTGCGCCATATCGCTGATGAAAGCCGCCTCTTCCCCGGCCTGGATGAATTGCTCACCGGCCTGGAAGCGCGGGGCACGCCCTGGGGCATAGTCACCAACAAACAGAGCATGTTCACCACGCCGCTGCTGAAAGCGCTGCAGCTGGATGCGCGCTGCAAGGTGGCCATCTGCCCGGACATGGTCACGCACACCAAGCCGCATCCTGAGCCCATGTTCAAGGCGGCCAGCATCCTGGGCGTGAAAGCGGAAGACTGCATCTATGTCGGCGACCATCGTCGCGACATCGAGGCCGGCCGCAATGCCGGCATGGTCACCGTGGCCGCGGCCTGGGGCTATGTGCTGGAGGGCGAATCGGCTCTTGATTGGCAGGCCGACCACACCGTGGACACCGTGGCAGAACTGGCGGCGTTGCTGGGAGTGGCTGTCTGATGGCTTTCTCCACGGACTACCAGGCCGCTGCCGGGCTGCTCAAGGACCGCGTCATCCTGGTCACCGGCGCCAGCGACGGCATAGGTGCGGAAGCGGCAAAGCAATATGCCGCCCTGGGTGCCACCGTCATCCTGCATGGCCGCAGCCTGGCCAGGCTGGAAGCGGTTTACGACGAGATTGAAAAAGCCGGTGGCGCCCAGCCCGCCATCGTGCCGCTGGACCTGTCCACCGCCACCGCCGCGGATTACCAGCAGCTGGCCAGCACCATCGAAACCGAATTCGGCCGTCTCGACGGCCTGCTGCACAGCGCCGGTGTGCTGGGCGATATCACGCCGCTGGAAATGTACGACCCGGACACCTGGGACTTCGTCATGAAAATAAACCTGCGTGCGCCCTATCTGCTGACGCAGGCCCTGCTGCCGCTGCTGAAACAGTCGGCGGATGCTTCGGTAGTGTTCACCACCAGCTCCGTGGGTCGTCGCGCCCGGGCTTTCTGGGGCGCCTATGCCGTGTCCAAGGGCGGCACCGAAGGCCTGGCGCAGCTGCTCGCGGACGAGCTGATGAATACTTCCAACATCCGCGTGAACTGCCTGAATCCGGGGGCGACGCGCACCGCCATGCGGGCCTCGGCCTATCCCGGTGAAAATCCCCTGAGCCTGAAGACGCCGGCCGACATCATGCCGCTGTATCTCTGGTTGATGGGGCCGGACAGCCGCGGCACCACGGGGCAGTCGCTGGATGCGCAGCCTAAATAGGCTCCTTGCCAATAAAAAAGCCGGCTTATGCCGGCTTTTTTATTTTCACTTATCTATGAATTCGTCATTCCCGCGCAGGCGGGAATCTCATGGATCCAGGCAGGGCCTCATTTGAAGCCCACTTCGAATCCTGGAGATTCCCGCCTGCGCGGGAATGACGGTGGCTTTTTTTCAAGGACGCGCGACAGCCATCTGCAAACTCAGCACCTGGCGCCCCTGGTTGAGATGGGTCTCCAGGTCCTGCGCCAGCACCGGGCAACGCGGATCGGTGGCACGGCACACCACCGGCAAAGCCGGCTGAATGCTGATATGCACCTTGGAAAAGAACTTGGGCAGCACGGCCTTGTTCCAGGCGCGATGGAAAACCCAGGGATCGGAGACGCCGACTGACACCGAATAAATCGGCGCATTCAGCAGGCGGGAAAACTCGAAGACACCGGGCTTGACCTTGTAGATGGGACCCTTGGGGCCATCCACGGCCATGGAGACATTGTGGCCGCCACGCTTGCAGTGCGCGATCACGCCGCGCAGCGCGGTGGAGCCACCCCGGGTCGAGGAACCGCGCGCCGTCACCGCTCCCATCCAGCGGATGACGCGGTTCATGAGCTCGCCGTCCTTGCTGGTGGAAGTGATGGTGGCGATACGGTAACGCGCCACCAGATGCATCAGCGCCAGCTCATCGCCATGCCAGTGCGCCAGGATCACCGGATCCCGGTCTTTCAGGGCTTTGCGGAAATTGGGGCATTCATCCAGCGTAACGCGCCAGGTGGCGGACAGCAGCCGGTAGAAGAGATAGACCACAACGGGAAGAAGGAACTGACGCAGCATCATGGCGCACAAACCCTGATAGAACTCTGTTGTCGTTATTCACAGGCGTCCGTGCGTGGCGCTGCTGCGCCTTCATGGGGAGCGGAAATGCCGCTCCAACCATGCACTCTTGGGATGTCCCCTCAGGCCTGAAGCCAGCGGACGGCCCGAGCTTCATTCATCCCGGCCGCCGTGTCCATCCCTGCGCTGCTGGCGCAGGAATCCGCCCCGACGAGCGGGCAAGGGATTCTCCTGCATCTTTTCCGTGCGGCGCTTGGCCAGGCCATAAAGGCCCGTGCCGCGGCGCGGGCGCAGCTGCACCAGTTCGATCAGGCCGTCGATGTCGGGCTTGTCCAGCTCTATCCAGCGACCGGTCTTGAGCGTGCGCGGCAGGTTCACGGAACCGTAGCGGGTACGCAGCAGGCGGCTGACCTTGAGGTTCTGGGATTCAAAGAGGCGGCGCACTTCGCGGTTGCGGCCTTCCTTCACCACCACCTGCCACCAGCGGTTGAAACCTTCGCCACCCAGCTCGGACACCTTCTCGAACTTGGCGGGACCGTCCTCGAGCTCCACGCCCTGCATCAGGGTCTCGCGTATGGCCGGCGTGACCTCACCCATCACACGCACGGCGTATTCACGCTCGATCTCGTTGGAAGGATGCATGAGGCGGTTGGCCAGCTCGCCGTCCGTGGTGAAGAGCAGCAGGCCGGAACTGTTGATGTCCAGGCGCCCCACCATCACCCAGCGCTCGCCCTTGGTCACGGGCAGGCGGTCGAACACGGTGGGACGGCCCTCCGGATCCTGGCGCGAGCAGATTTCGCCTTCCGGCTTGTAATACACCAGCACGCGGCGGCGGGTTTCCTCTTCCACCGTGAACTGCACGCGACGGCCGTCCACACGGATTTCGTCGGTGGCTTCGACACGATCACCCAGCGTCGCCAGCTTGCCGTTGACGCTGACACGGCCGTCGACTATCGCCTGCTCCATGTGGCGTCGGGAACCCAGGCCGCAACGGGCCAGGACTTTTTGCAGTTTCTCACTCATGGAGCATTCGACTCATTCATCATTCCCGCGAAGGCGGGAATCTTTTTATTACATCGTCATCCCCGCGCAGGCG
>DASUXS010000435.1:0-2275 GCA_036377855.1 Moraxellaceae bacterium | reverse complement strand
CGGTTTTTTTATATGGTAAAAAGCAGGCCAGAGGAAATCCCTACCCATAACAAGGACCTGCCCATGTCCCCGCTGTTTCGCCCCCTGGCCCTCCTGCTCCTGGGACTGGCCAGCAGCACCAGCCTGGCCGCCACCGAAACCGTGCATGCCATCGCCCTGCACGGACAGCCAAAATACCCCGCCGGCTTCAAGGCCTTCGATTATGTGAATCCGGCAGCGCCCAAGGGCGGCGACATACGCATGGAGGCCATGGGCACCTTCGACAGCCTCAACCCCTTCATCAACAAGGGCGTGGTGGCGGCCGGCATCACCAATATCTACGACACGCTCACCATCAAGTCCGACGACGAACCCTTCACGCAATACGGCCTGCTGGCCGAGAAAATCGAGCGCGATCCCGCCGACAAATCCTGGATCATCTACCAGCTCAATCCCAAGGCACGTTTCTCGGACGGCCAGCCCGTCACCGCCGATGACGTGGTGTTCAGCTTCGACATCATCCGCAAGGAAGGCGATCCGCAGTACAAGGCCTATTACGCCGATATCGCCAAAGTGGAAGCGCTGGACAAGCAGCGCGTGAAATTCACCTTCAAGAGCAAGGACAATCCCGAACTGCAGATGATAGTCGGCCAGCTTCAGATTCTGCCCAGGCACTACTGGGCCAAACGCACTTTCAACACCACCGGCCTGGACATTCCGGTGGGCAGCGGCCCTTACACCATTTCCAAGATCGACAATGGCCGCAGCATCACCTACACACGCCGTCCGGATTACTGGGCCACTGACCTCAACGTCAACCGCGGTCGCGACAATTTCAACAGCATGACCTACATCTATTTCCGCGACTTCACTGTGTCGCTGGAAGCCTTCAAGGCCGGCCAGTTCGACTACCGCACGGAGATGAAGGCCAAGACCTGGGCGGCGGACTACAACTTCCCCGCGGTGAAAGCCGGCCTGGTGAAAAAGCTGCTGATCAAGAATGAAAATCCGCAGGGCATACAGGCCTTCGGTTTCAACCTGCGCCGCCCCCTCTTCCAGGACATACGCGTGCGCCGTGCGCTGGGCTATGCCTACGATTTCGAGTGGGCGAACAAGACCATGTTCTATAACAGCTATACGCGCGCCGACAGCTTCTTCTCCAACTCTGAACTGGCGGCACGTGGCGCTCCCTCCAAGGAAGAAGTCGCCATTCTCGAGCCCTATCGCAAGCAACTGCCGGCCGAAGTGTTCGTGGCTGCACCCATACCGCCGAAAACCGATGGCAGCGGCAATATCCGCGGCAACCTGGCCATTGCCCAGAAGCTGCTGGCCGAAGCCGGCTGGCAGGTGCGCAACGGCAAGCTCGTCAACAAGGACGGCAAGCCCTTTGCCTTTGAAGTCATCATCGCCCAGCCCGAGCTGGAGCGCCTGATACAGCCCTTCCGCCAGAACCTGGCGCGCCTGGGCATAGACATGAAAATCCGTGTGGTGGATGTGCCGCAGTACATCGAGCGCCAGCGCAAATTCGATTTCGACATGAACACCATACGCGTGCCGCAGTCCCTCTCCCCCGGCAATGAGCAACGCAATTTCTGGGGCTCGTCCTATGCCGACCAGCCCGGCAGCAGCAATCTCATGGGCATCAAGAGCCCGGTGGTGGATGCACTCATCGACCAGATCATCGCCGCTCCCAGTCGCGAGCAGCTGGTCTACCGCACCCGTGCCCTGGACCGTGTGCTGCTGGCCGGTTACTACGTCATCCCGCAGTATTACCTGGGGGCTGATCGCGTGGCGGTCTGGGATTTCTTTGAACGTCCCAAGGTCGCGCCCAAATATGCTGTCGGCCTGGACACCTGGTGGGTGAATCCCAAGAAGCAGGCCGACATCCGCAGCCGCCAGAGCCAGCGCTAAGCCTCCATGCTGACTTACATCCTGCGCCGGCTGCTGCTCATCATTCCGACGCTGCTCGGCATACTGCTCATCAACTTCGTCATCATACAGGCCGCCCCTGGCGGCCCTGTCGACAAGGCCATCGCCCGCCTGCAGGGCCTGGACGGCTCGGCTGGCGCACGCATGGGTGGCGGTGGTGGTGAAGTCAGCAGCAATTCCAACGGCAATGTGAAGTCGCGCGGCGCCCAAGGCCTGGATCCGGATATGATCAAGGCTTTGGAAAAACAGTATGGCTTTGACAAACCCATGCCAGAACGGTTCTGGCTGATGTTGAAGAACTACAGCCATTTTGAGTTCGGCAAGAGTTTTTTTAAAGACCAACAGGTAACTGACCTGCTTCTGGAGA
>DASUXS010000434.1:0-9255 GCA_036377855.1 Moraxellaceae bacterium | reverse complement strand
AGCTGATCGCGAAATCAGAAGCCCAGCATGGGCAGCAGGCTGGTGATGGTGGCCGGGTCCATGCCCACCTTGGAGGCCACGCCGTTGGCCAGCGAGGTCTTGAGGCTGTCCAGCGAGTTGTTGCGCAGGCTGTTGGCGGCTTTCACGCCGCTGCTCTGCAGGAAGCCCAGTTTTTTGCCCAGCTTGCTTTCCAGCTTGCTGGTGAGGTCGGAATTGCTCACCGGCTGCGTGGCGCTGGGGATGATGGCGCCCAGCGTGCCGGCGTCGAGGCCGGTGGCGGTGGAAATGGCACCCAGGAATTTGTTCTGTATGCCATTGAGGGCGCTGTCACCCTGCGTCACGGCGTCGGTGACGGTGGCTTTTTCGGCAACCGACAGGGCCTGGCCGCGCAGGGCGTCCAGCTTGGTCAGGAAGGCCGGCAGGTTGGCCAGCATGCCCATGGCAGTGGTGCCGGTGGTGGCGGTCGCGGGGGCGGCGGTCGTGGTGGTGGCGGTGGCGGCCAGGGCGGGCGTGGCGACAAGGCCGGCGAGCATGAAGGCGGTGAGGGTGGCGAGGCGCCGGATTATCTGCATGTTCATCTCCTGTTATCAGTCCTTGCTGGCGGCGGTCTGGGCCGCTGCCAGGAAAAAGCCGTACTGTGATAGCACAGATACGGCTTTCCGGGTGGGGGGCTTCCGTCAAAAAACCGGTAAAACCTCAGGCCAGACGGGCACGCGCGCGGACGCAGGCGGCCTTCACCTGGGCGGGCGCGGTGCCACCGATATGGTTGCGCGCATTCACCGAGCCTTCCAGGGTGAGCACGGCAAACACATCGTCCGTGATGACGCTGGAGAACTGCTGCAATTCTGCCAGCGACATTTCCGCCAGGTCCTTGCCGGACTTCACGCCATAGCCCACGGCCTTGCCGACGATTTCATGCGCGTCACGGAAGGCCACGCCCTTTTTCACCAGGTAGTCGGCGAGGTCGGTGGCGGTGGCGAAACCGCGGCGCGCGGCTTCGCGCATGTTGTCGCGGCGCGGCTCTATGGCCGGCACCATGTCGGCAAAGGCGCGCAGCGAGCCGTGCACGGTGTCTATGGCATCGAACAGCGGCTCTTTGTCTTCCTGGTTGTCCTTGTTATAGGCCAGGGGCTGGCCCTTCATCAGCGTCAGCAGCGAGATGAGCTGGCCGAAGACACGGCCGGCCTTGCCACGCACCAGTTCCGGCACGTCCGGGTTTTTCTTCTGCGGCATGATGGACGAGCCGGTGCAGAAACGGTCGGGCAGGTTGACGAACTGGAACTGCGCCGAGGCCCACAGCACCAGCTCTTCGGAGAAGCGCGACAGGTGCATCATGATGAGCGAGGCGGCGGCACAGAATTCGATGGCGAAATCGCGGTCGCTGACAGCGTCCAGGGAATTCTCGGACACGGCCTCGAAGCCCAGCAGCTCGGCGGTGTAGGCGCGGTCTATGGGATAGGTGGTGCCGGCCAGTGCCGCGGAACCCAGGGGCATGCGGTTGATGCGGTGGCGCAGGTCGGCCAGGCGCTCGTCGTCACGCTTGAGGTTTTCAAACCAGGCCAGCAGGTGGTGGCCGAAGGTCACCGGCTGCGCGGTCTGCAGATGCGTGAAGCCGGGCATGATGGTGGCGTGCTCTTTTTCCGCCAGGTCCACCAGGCCGGTGAGTAGGCGCCTGAGCTGGGCGCGTATGGCATCGACCTCGTCACGCAGGTAAAGGCGCACGTCGGTCGCCACCTGGTCATTGCGTGAGCGGCCGGTGTGCAGCTTCTTGCCGGCAATGCCTATGCGCTCGGTGAGGCGGTGCTCGATGTTCATGTGCACGTCTTCCAGGTCCACCCGCCAGTCGAACTGGCCGGCTTCGATCTCGGCCTGGATCTGGCTGAGGCCGTCGACGATGAGCTGGCGCTCCGCGTCTGTCAGCACGCCGACCTTGGCCAGCATGGTGGCGTGGGCGATGGAGCCCATGATGTCGTGCTTGTAGAGGCGTTTGTCGAAGGTGACGGAGGCGGTGAAGGCGGCAACGAAGGCGTCGGTAGCCTCACTGAAGCGGCCACCCCACATGGTGGAAGACGGTTGGCTCATGGGAACTCAGTAGTCAAAACAGGCCGTCTTTTCTGAATTCCGGCAGACGGCGGGAAACGGAGGACGGGGCGCATTATACCGGTAAGTCCCAACCTTTGTCCGTCTTGCCGTTCGTCGGGCAAGGGGGCAGACTCCGATACATGCGCCACAACAAAAACAACAACCCGGTCACAGAAGCAGGCGCAGAAGACTTCTTCCTGCCTGACTTCTGTTCCTCCCAGCCCCTCCTGATGCTTGTCCTGGCCGCCGAGCTGCTGGCGCTTTTGCTGGTGCTGGCCGGCGCCGACAGCCTGCGCCATCTCGCCTGGGACAAGCTGGCCCTGACCTCTTTCCTGGTGCAGTGGATCGCCCTGGTCAGTGCGGCCCTGCTCTGCAACCTGCGGCCCTGGCTGCAGCGCCTGCCCAGCTCCACGGCCGCCGGCCTGAGCTTCCTGCTGGTGGTGGGCCTGGTGGCTTTCTTCAGCTGGCTGTCCGAGCCGGTGCTGCGCTTTGCCCGCATCAGCTACTTCTATGTGGTCACCCCTGAGGACATGCTGCGCAACGTGCTCATCGGCGCCATCATCGCCGGCCTTATCATGCGTTACTTCTATCTGCAGGAGCAGCTGCGCGCCAAGCAGCGCACCGAGCTCACGGCCCGCCTGCAGGCGCTGCAGTCGCGCATACGCCCGCACTTCCTCTTCAATTCCATGAACATCATCGCCAGCCTCATCCATGTCGATCCGGACAAGGCCGAGCAGGCCGTGGAAGACCTTTCCGAGCTCTTCCGCGCCAGCCTCAAGGCCGAGGGCGAGATCGGCCTGGACGAGGAGCTGGAGCTTTGCCAGCACTATGTGAATATCGAAACCCTGCGTCTCGGGGAGCGCCTCAAGGTGGAGTGGAAGCTGTCCACCGTGCCCGAGGACCTGCGCATTCCGGCGCTGACCTTGCAGCCGCTGATAGAAAATGCGATCTACCATGGCGTGGAGCCGCGCTTCGAGCCCAGCGTGGTGCGCATAGGCGTCGATTATGATGGCCGCGATGTCAGCATCATCATCACCAATCCGGTGGCGCCGGCGGCCTCGCATTCGCGCGGCAACAAGATGGCGGTGGGCAATATCCGCCAGCGCCTGCAGGCGCACTACGGCGATACGGCGAAACTGACGACGCATGCCGATGACGCGGTGTATACAACCTATGTTTCCTATCCCCTCAGCCTGGACAGGCTGCCGGGAACCCTACGTACAAAAGAAGAAGTAGAAGAACAGGCAGAAGGAGTGTGAGATGAAGGTGCTGATCTGCGACGATGAAGCGCTGGCGCGGGAACGTCTGGCGCGCTTTCTCCGGGACCTGGAAGGCTATGAGCTGGTGGGCGAGGCCGAGAACGGCGAAGACTGCCTGCACCAGGTGACCCGCCTGCAGCCGGATGTGGTGCTGCTGGACCTGCGCATGCCCGTGATGGACGGGCTGGCCTGTGCCGAGAAGCTGGCGCAGCTGCCGGAGCCACCCGCCGTCATCTTCTGTACTGCCTATGACGAGCATGCGCTGGCTGCTTTCCAGGTGCAGGCCGTGGGCTACCTGCTCAAGCCGGTGCGCCGCGAGCAGCTGCAGGAGGCCCTGGGCCGTGCCTGCCGCATCAACCGCGCCCAGCTGGAGGCGGTCAAGTTCAGCACTGACGACAGCCAGAACAACGGCCGCAGCCATATCACCGCCAAGACCCATCGCGGCATAGAGCTCATCCCCGTGGACGACGTGCGCTATTTCCTGGCTGACCAGAAATACGTCACCGTGCGCCATGGCAAGGGCGAAGTCCTGATCGACGAAACCCTCAAGGACCTGGAAGGCGAGTTCGGCGCCCGCTTCATACGCATCCACCGCAACGCCCTGCTGGCCCTGCACTACCTGGACGGCCTGGAGCTGGTGGCACCGGGCCAGTACCAGGTGCGCATCAAGGGCATAGACGAGCGTCTCGTGGTCAGCCGCCGCCATCTGCCTGACCTGCGCGAGACCATGCAGAAGCTCTGAGGCGCTTCCCTTGGCCGGGGGCTTCCCTTAAAGTCAGCCCTCTGCCCCGGTGCGCACTGTCTGCGCTGGGGCCACCATAACAAGGGCCGCATGAACGGCCGGAAAAACAACAAGGAGCCCTTCATGAAGCGCCTGCTTGCCGCCTCTGCCTTGGCGATCGCCCTCTCCGGCTGTGCTACCGCCATCGCCCCTGTCAACGGCCTGCTCTATTCCCATGTCACCGGCCCTGTCGCCGTGACCGGCTCCGCCGACAAGCCCACCAAGGTCGGCCGGTCCTATGCCCGTTCCATCCTGGGTATCTACGCCACCGGCGATGCCAGCATCGAGCTGGCCGCCAAGAACGGCGGCATCACCAAGATCCATCATGTCGACCACGAAACCCAGGTCATCCTGGGCGTGATCGCTGACTACACCACCATCGTGTACGGCAACTAAGCCGGACGGTGTGGAAAAAAACGGGGCCTGGTGCCCCTTTTTTTATGCCTGCCTTTTCTGCGGTTCCGCCCTCAACATGTCCCCGTTCGCCCTGAGCTTGTCGAAGGGTGATGCCTCCAGAAAACAGCCCGGGCTGTAAAGCCGCCCTTCGACAAGCTCAGGGCGAACGGGGACGTGGGTGGTAGGAGGGGCGGCAGGGCAATATTTTTCAGCTGCCCTGGCAAGGCCGTGCTAAGTTCGGGAAGGTTTTCCAGTCCGGGATGACATCATGGGGAAAAGGCTGTTGCGCCCGCTGTTGCTGATGGCGGGAATGCTGTTGGGTACTGCCATGTCGGTGCAGGCCGCACCGGCCAGTGGTTTTGTCTGGGCCGACTGTTTCAGCGCCGATGCCGCCGGCAGCGCGCGCTTCTATGCGCAGTGGCTGGGCTGGTCGGCGGATGTCCCGGCGGCTGACGGCAGCATCATCCTGCGTCGTCCGGACGGACGCCCCGTGGCCGGCATCATGCCGCGCCCGGCCGGCAAGGGCAGCGGGGCGCAGGCGCTGTGGGTGGGCTATGTCGGCGTCGATGATCCGGCCGCCGCCGCCAGCACCGTGGTCAGCGCCGGCGGCCGCCAGCTGGCCACGCCGCTGGACCTGGCCAATCGCGGCCAGGCCAGCCTGGTGCAGACGCCGGACGGCGTGCCCATGGGCCTGCTGGCCAATGCCAGCGGTACCGGCCTGGCGCCGGGCAGCTGGGTCTGGGCCGAATACTTTTCTGCTGACACCGGCCGTGCCCAGGCCTTTTTCGCCAAGGCCCTGGGCTGGAACAGCCAGCCGGAGGCACGCACCGAGCGTAGCGACGATTTCCTGCTGGAAACCGGGGACAGTGCCCATGCCGGCCTGGCGCCCGTACCCGCCGGCCGCCGTCCGGCCTGGCTGGGTTTCCTGGCCGTGGACAAGCTGGAGCCCTTTGCCGATCGCCTGCAGCAGCTGGGCGGTCGCGTGCTGCGCGCGCCGGCACCGCTGGGCCAGGGCCGGGTGATGGTGGTGGCGGATCCTTTCGGTGCCGCCCTGGCGCTGGTGGAAACTGCGCCGGCGCCTGAGGAAGACACACCGGGGGTGACGAAATGAAGCGCGTCGCCCTGGTAGTGATCGCCGGCCTGAGTCCCTTCCTGCTGGGGAGTTGTGCCAGCACCTCAGTCAGTGGTGGCGTGAGCGTGGGCACCGGCTGGTACGGCCCCTGGCCCTATGATCCGGCCTGGTATGGCAATTCCGGCACTGTCATCGTGGGGCCGCCGCCGCGTCCCCGCCCGCCGGGTCCGCGTCCCGGTCCGGGACCTCGCCCCATGCCGCATGGTGGGGGGGGATTCCGGCGCTGAGCCCGCCCGGGCGGTCGGCGACCGACCGCCCGAATCCCGCTACACTCGCTTTTTTTCCAGCCACCGCACGTCGATGTCCTCACTTCTCCGCATTGCCACCCGCAAATCCCCGCTGGCCCTCTGGCAGGCCGAATTCATACGCGCTGAATTGCAGCGCCTGCATGCCGGCCTTGAGGTCGAACTCGTCACCTTCACCACGCAGGGCGACAAGATCCTCGACACGCCGCTGGCCAAGATCGGCGGCAAGGGCCTGTTCGTGAAAGAGCTGGAAGTGGCCTTGCTGGAGGGTCGCGCCGACATTGCCGTGCACTCCATGAAAGACGTGCCCATGGATTTCCCGGAAGGCCTGGGCCTGCTGGCCATAGGTGAGCGTGAAGATCCGCGCGATGCTTTTGTCTCCAATCATCACGACAGCATTGATGCGCTGCCGCAGGGTGCCGTGGTGGGAACGTCCAGCCTGCGGCGCCAGTGCCAGCTGCGCCATCACCGTCCCGATCTCGTCATCCGCGATCTGCGTGGCAATGTGAATACGCGCCTGGCCAAGCTGGATGCCGGTGATTACGACGCCCTGATTCTTGCCAGCGCCGGTTTGAAGCGCCTGGGTTTCCAGTCGCGCATACGCAGCGAGATCACGCCGGAATTTTCCCTGCCCGCGGTGGGCCAGGGCGCCTTGGGTATCGAGGCGCGCCTGGACGACCCTCGGGTTGCTGCCCTGGTGGCGCCGCTGAATCACGCGCTCACGGCGGCGCGTGTCAAAGCCGAACGCGCCATGAATCGTCGTCTGCAGGGCGGCTGCCAGGTGCCTATTGCCGGTTATGCGGAAATTGCCGGCAACGAATTGCATCTGCGCGCGCTGGTGGGCAGCGTCGATGGCCGTGAAATCCTGCGCGATGAAATCCGTGGTGCCGTGGGCGAGGCGGAAGCCCTGGGCCAGGCGCTGGCGGACCGCCTGCTGGCCGCGGGCGCCGGCCGCATCCTGCAGGCCGTGTACGGGTCGTGAGCCTGCACGTCTTCAATACGCGACCTGCCGGCCAGGCCGCGGCGCTGACCCAGGCCTTGCAGGCCCTGGGCATGACCGTCACCGAACTGCCGCTGATTGCCATCACGCCGCGCGCACTGGATGCCGCGCAGCAGCGCCTGCTGCTGGACCTGGATCGTTACGACGCCGTTTTTTTTGTCAGCGCCAATGCCGCCCGCCTGGGCCTGGAGGCCGTTGCGGATTACTGGCCGCAGTGGCCGCACGCGCTGCCGGCCTATGCCGTGGGCGAGAGCAGCGCGGCCGTGCTGCGTGACGCCGCGCTGACGGTGGAGCTGCCGGCACAGTCGGATACCGAAGGCCTGCTGGCCTTGTCCTCATTGCAGGAAGTGACGGGAAAGAAGTTCCTGTTGCTGCGCGGTGTCGGCGGTCGCGAACTGCTGCGCGAGACTTTGCAGGCGCGTGGCGCCACGGTGGATGTGGTCGAGCTCTATCATCGCGAGCTGCCGGCCGATGCCGCGCAGCGCCTGCAATCAGCCGGACAGCCAGATGTGCTGATCCTCACCAGTCCCGATGCGCTGCGCCACTGGCAGCAGCTTGCCGGTGACGCCGCCTTGCGCCCTCTGTGGCTGGTGGTGAGCGCGCGTATGCAGGCCCAGGCACAGGCTGTTGGCGCCACGGTGTTGCAGGCACAGGCGGCCGATGTCGCCAGCATCGTGGCGGCGCTGCAGCAACGTTTTTCATAGGCAGCGCTTTGCATTAAACGATGCTTTGCATAAAGAGCACCGTGCCGGGCTTCCGCTGCCCCGCCGGTCTCGCGTATTTTCTGGGTCACGCCCAAAGGCAAGGATTTCCGATGACACCTTCCGACAAGCAATTCAGCCCCACGCGCATCCCGCTGGTGTCCGGTGCCGTGGTGGCCGTGCGCGCACGGCCCTGGCTGGCCTATGTGCTGGCGCTGGGCGCGCTGCTGCTGGCGGGCTATGTCTGGAAACTCGCGCATGACGAAGGCCAGGCGCTGCAGGCCGAACATGCGCGCCTGCTGCAACTGGAAAGCCGCCTCGCCGACAACCAGCGCCAGCAGCAACGTCTGGTCGACGACCTCACCCTGCGCAGCCGCCAGCTCGACGAGCTGCATGCGCGCATGGCGCGCTGGGACAGCTCCATGAATGCCGACCAGCGCCGCGCCTGGCTGCTGACGGAAACCGACCACTACCTGCGCCTGGCGCAGCAGCATCTCTCCCTGACGCGCGACATCATCGGCGCCCGCACGCTGCTGGATGTCGCCGATCGTCTTGTCGCCGCACAGTCCGACAACCGCCTGCTGCCGCTGCGCGAAGCCATTGCGCGCGACCGCATGGCGCTGTCCGCCGCCCTGGGCGTGGATGTGGCCGGTGTCTACCTGCGTCTTGGCGCACTCAGCGAACATGTCGGCAGCCTGCAGCTGCCCATACTCGCCGGCGAGCGCAAGGCACAGCGCGGCGACGTGGTCCCCGCCCCCGTGGTCACGCAGGAATCCGGGCTGCTGGCCGAAGGCTGGGCCAAAGTGCGCGCGCTGGTGACGGTGCGGCATTACGAAGAGCCCCTGCGTCCCCTGCTCAGCGAAGCCGACCGGGCGCTGGTGCGCGAAGCCGTGCGCCTGGACCTGGCCCAGGCCCAGCTCGGGCTGCTGCGCGGCGAGCCCGCGATCTACCAGGCCAGCCTGCAGGCCGCCAAGGCGCGCCTGGGCCGTTATTTCCCGCTGCTGCCCAAGGCCGAGCTCAACGACCTGCAGCAGGAGCTGAATGCCCTGGCCGAGGTGGATATACGCCCGGCGCTGCCGGACCTGGGCAATTCCCTGCGTGCCCTGGATGCGCTGTCCGCCGGTCCGCGTGTTCCTGCCGCGCTTTCCGAGACTCCTGCGCCGGCGAAACCAGCCGTCCCGGCGAAAAAGGGAGCCACCCGATGAAGCGGGCCCTGCTGCTGGGACTGCTGTTGCTGGGCCTGGGCGCAGTGGCCGGACTCTGGCTGCTGCGTGATCCGGGCTATGTGCTGCTGAGCTGGCACCTGGTGTCGGTGGAGATGAGCCTGTGGGTGGCGCTGGCCGCCTGGCTGCTCAGCCTGCTGGGCGCGCTGCTGCTCTTCGACCTGGTCTGGCGCCTGCTGGGCCTCAGCACCTGGTGGCAGCGCTGGTCGCAGAGCCGCAATTCCGAACGCAGCGCCCGCGCTTTCCAGGAAGGCACGGTGGCCCTGGAGCTGGGCGACTGGAAACGCGCCGAGCGCCTGTTGTTCAGTGCGGCGCGTCTGTCTTCCGAACCCCTGCCCGCTTATCTCGCGGCCGCCCGTGCGGCAGCCCATGCCCAGGCTTTCGACCGTGCCGAGCAATACCTGGTGCTGGCGGAAGAGCAGGGCAACCGCCTGGC
>DASUXS010000433.1:0-5108 GCA_036377855.1 Moraxellaceae bacterium | reverse complement strand
TTGGCAGCGTTCGAAAAAGTCACTGGGCCCCGGCCTTCGCCGGGGCGACAGTTGGGTATATAGCTGGCGGAATGGCAGTACTCAAGTGAGCCAGCGTTTTCCGAGACATGAAAAAAGCCCGCATCCTGCGGGCTTTTTTGTTGCGCTACTCATGAATTCGTCATTCCCGCGGAGGCGGGAATCTCCTGGAATCCGGCAGGGCCTTTTTAAGGCCCGCTGTGAGTCGTAAAGATTCCCGCCTACGCGGGAATGACGGTGGTTTTTAGGAATGACGGTGGGTAATAGGAAGGGCAGGGGCGGACGTCAGGCCACCGACTTCCGCTTTTCCTTCTTCTCTTTCTCCGCCATCGCCGCTTCGATTTCCTCGTCCGTGATACGCGTGATGTGCTGGATGCTCTGGCGCACTTCGGCGCTGAGGATGAGGCGGGCTTCGGAGGCCAGGTTCACCAGGCGGTCATCGAAGCGCAGGCAGTCGTTGCCGTCCACGGTGACCACATGCGTGTCTATCAGCGTCTGCACGAAGTTGCGGAACAGGGCCTTGTCGGAGAATTCCGGGGCGCTGAACTCATGCAGGATGGACAGGCGCTGGGCCAGCAGGTGGCAGAGTTCCTCAAGACGTTTCTGCGTGGTGCTGCCGGAGCCCTGCTGGGTGAGCAGGGACACCGTCATGAAATAGCGCTCCAGGTTCTGGCGCACGCCCTGGCCCAGCACATTGAGCTCGGCATAGGCCTCGCTGTTGGGGCTGGGGCACATGATCTGCTCGTTGTTGCGGGCGATCAAAAGGCCGGCATCCACCAGCGCGTCCAGCCACTGGTTGATGATCTTTTCCACCGACTCATTGCACCAGGGCAGGAACAGCTCGGACTGCATGAAGGGGTAGATGGTGCGCACCAGCTGCACCACTTGCACACGATACAGCTCGTTGTTGTGCAGCATCAGGCAGGCGATCAGCGACGGCAGCATGAAGAGGTGCAGCACATTGTTGCGGAAGTAGGTGAGCAGCATGGCCTGCTCGTCATTCACACCTATCATGTCGCCCAGCGGATGCTTGATGCGGTGCAGGATTTTCAGCTGCTCGCCATAGGCAATGATTTCCTCACCGGACAGCGTGGTGACCTGCATGCGCTGGCTGTAGGGCACGGCGGCCAGCAGGCGGCGGTAGAGGTTGAGCTGCTTGACCAGGGCCTCTTCGTCCATGGCGTGCTTGGGCGTGGACAGCAGCACCAGGCTGAGCAGGTTGACCGGATTCACCGAGGCGGCGCCATTGATATTGGTGTTGATGCGCTGCGCCAGCTGGTCGATGGTGCTGTTCATCCAGGGCGTCTTTTCCTCATCGCCCACCGGCGTTTCCCGCCAGGCGGCGAATTCCTTGTCCAGCAGCTGCTCAAGATAAATGGGCTCGCCGAAGCTGAGCTGCACCTTGCCGAAGACTTTCTGGATCTTGCGCGCGGAGGTGAGCAGGCCCCAGATGCTTTCCTTCTGCTTGGGCTTGCCGGCCAGCTCGCCGACATAGGTTTTGCCTTCCATCAGCTTTTCATAACCGATATAGGCGGGAATGAAGACGATGGGACGGCTGTGGTCGCGCAGATAGCCGCGCAGGGTCATGGACAGCATGCCGGCACGCGGTGCCAGCAGGCGGCCGGTACGGCTGCGGCCGCCTTCGATGAAGTACTCGATGGAATAGCCCTTGGTCGTGATCAGGTGCAGGTATTCATTGAACACGGCGGCATAGAGGAAATTGCCCTTGAAGCTGCGGCGCAGGAAAAAGGCGCCGGCACGACGCAGCAGCGAGCCCACCACCGGCATATTGAGGTTGGCGCCGGCGGCGATATGCGGCGTCATCAGGCCGCGGTGGAAGATCACATAGGACAGCAGCAGGTAGTCGATATGGCTTCTATGCGAGGGCACGTAGACGATTTCATGGTCCTGGGCGATGCGGCGCACGTCTTCAAAATGGTGCACTTCCACACCGTCGTAGAGACGGGTCCACAGCCAGGTCAGGATGATGTCGAAGAAACGTATCACCGGATAGGAATAGTCGGCGGCGATCTCGTCGGCGTATTTCAGCGCGCGCTCCACGGCCTTGTCGCGCGTGATGTGCTTGTCTTCCATCTCGCGGGCAATGGCAGCCTGGACCGGCGCGGCATTGAGGATGGCATTCACGAAAGTGCGGCGGTGCGACAGGTCAGGGCCGATGGCGATTTCACGCTGGCGGCGGAAATGCACGCGCAGCACGCGCGCCAGCTTGCGCAGGGTGAGCTCTTCGCTCAGCTCTTCCGCGACAATGCCGCGCAGCGACACCGGTGCGCTGAACTTCACCAGGGTCTGGCGGCCGTGCACGAGTATGGTCAGCAGTTGCTTGAAGATGCCGGGCGTGGCCCAGGTGTCCAGCAGAAGCAGCTTGAACAGCGAGCTTTCCTTGTCGGGGGAACGGCCCCAGAGGATGCTGACCGGCACCAGCTGCACGTCGAGATCGGGGTTGTCGCGCACCGCCTGCACCAGGCGCAGGAAACGCGGGGAGTATTCGAAACGGTTGCGCGCCAGCGGCGAGGGATTGTCGCTGCGGGTGAGGAAGAACAGGGAGCGGTCTTCGCGCAGGCGCGTGCTGGCCATGGGCTTGAGCGCACGCGGCAGGCCGCTGCGACGGGTTTCGGTTTCCAGCACCAGGAGATTGGAGAAGAAACGCGTCTGCAGCACATAGCAGACCGGCTTGTCGGGATCGAGCTGCAGTTGCTTCAGGTCTTCCGGCAGGACGGTGGTGCGCACGAAGACATAGAGCAGCTTGCGGGAGACCAGGAGGAAGAGGTTGCTAAGCCACTTGAGCATTTTCTAACTCATTGTTTGGGCGAGAGAAATCGCGGCCATGGTAGCAAAGCGGGGCTGTCCCTGCGGGCCACTGCCAGCAGGGAATGTAACAAAAGATGAGCGGCCTGGCCGGGCCGTCAGGCGCCGGTGACGTCTTTCACGAAAAGGGCCATCTGGGTGATGGCCTTGCGCCCTTCCGGCAGGAAGCGGTGGAAGAGGGGGAAGACATGGGGCATGCCCGGCCATTCGCGGTAGTGCAGGTGCACGCCGGCGCGCTTGGCGTTGCGGCGTATGGCGCGGGCATCGTCCAGCAGGATCTCGTGGGTACCCACATGCACCATCAGTGGCGGCAGGCCGTCCAGCTCGGCATAGGCCGGCGAGATCAGGGGATGCTTGGGGTCGTTGCCGCCGATATGGTGCTCGCCCAGGGCGCGTATGGCATCCGGCTTGAGCATGGCTTCGTGGCCGGCATTGGTCTTGTGCGACTGGTAGCGGCAGGCGAGGTCGGTCCAGGGCGACAGGCAGATGGCGCCAGCCGGCAGCGGCAGGCCCAGCTCCTTGAGGCGCAGCAGGGTGACCAGCACCAGGTTGCCGCCGGCGGAGTCGCCGGCCAGCACGATATGCTGCGGCCGTTCGCCGCTCTTGAGCAGGTGCTGGTAGGCGGCCACGCCATCCTCCAGCCAGGCCGGATAGGCGTGTTCGGGGGCCTGGCGGTAATCCAGGGCCAGCACGCGGGCACCGGTGCTGCGCGCCAGTTCGGCAGTCAGCGGACGGTGGGTGCGCGGCGAGCCGGCGATATAGGCGCCGCCATGCATATAGAGGATGACGGTGGAGGCGCGTTCTGCGGCCTCGACTTCCACCCATTCGCCGCGTACCGCGCCTTTGAGCGGGGTGATGCAGGCGGACGGGGTCGGTACCAGGCCGGCCGAGGCTTCCAGGGCCCAGGCCGAGATGCCCATGCGGGCGCGGGTGATGCGCCCGGAAAACATCATGGGTTTCATGGTGCGTTTCAGCACCTGGTTGAGAATCGTGCCCTGCCAGCTCATGCCGCCATCCCGCAAAAAAATCCAGGCAGGAGTGGTACGCCATGCCTGCGGCTTTGTCAAAACCCTGGCGCCGGCAAGAGCGATGATATCTGTCACTCCAGCTGCGCACCCCCGGCCTGACCTGACGATTTCCGGCCCCCTCTGCTATCTTCCCCGGATGCGTGGTCTAGGAGTTTAGGGATGAGTGTGGTGAATTGCGTGGTCTACAACCGGAAGAGCGGCCAGAAGATAGGCGACATTCCGGTGGACCAGGTCAGCGAGGCCCTGGCGGAAGATCCGGACCAGTTTGTCTGGGTCGGCCTGCATGAGCCCGATACCGCCATGATGCGGCTGGTGGCCGAGGAATTCGGCCTGCATGAACTGGCCGTGGAAGACGCCACCCGCCTGCAGCAGCGCCCCAAGATCGAAGCCTATGGCGACACGCTTTTTGTCGTGGTGCGCACCGCGCGCCTGGAAGGTGACGATATCTGCATAGGCCACACCTATGTCTTTGTCGGTCCGCGTTATGTGCTGACCGTGCGCCAGGGCGCCTCGCTCAGCTATGCCCCGGTGCGCCAGCGCTGCGAACAGAGCTCGCGGCAGATGAAATGGGGGCCGGGTTACATCCTCTACGCGCTGCTGGACTTCGTCGTCGACAATTATTTCCCGGTGGTGGAAGACCTGGACCACTATCTCAAGCAGATCGAGCACGAGCTTTTCGCCAGCACCTTCCGGCGCAAGACCATACGCCATCTCTATGACCTCAAGCACGAGCTGGTGCGCCTGCGCATGGCCACGACACCGCTGCAGGACATGTGCAGCTACCTCATGCACCAGACCGACAACCAGCTCATCCCCAAGGCCATCTATCCCTATCTGCGCGACATCAACGACCACGTGCTGCGCATCAACGACCTCATCAACGCGCAGAGCGAAATGCTCAAGGTGGCCATGGACGTGAACCTGGCCATGGTCAGCGTGGGCCAGAACGAAGTGGTGAAGCGCCTGGCCTCCTGGGCCGCCATCCTGGCCGTGCCCACCATGATCGCCAGCTTCTACGGCATGAACTTCGAATACATGCCCGAGCTGAAGTGGCATTACGGCTATCCGGCTGCCCTGGGCGTGATGCTGGGCGGCTGCTTCTATCTGTGGCGGCGCCTGAAGAAGGTGGGTTGGCTGTAAAGAGCTGGCTGTAAGGCACAGGCGCTTTGCGGGCCGGTATACAAACGGTCATTTCAGGCTAAGCCTCTGTCCTGTCCGGCTGTTCTCCTGGAACGG
>DASUXS010000432.1:0-2282 GCA_036377855.1 Moraxellaceae bacterium | reverse complement strand
CAACTGCGCGAAGAATGGGGCGAGGCGGCGGATCGCCGCATGCTGGGATTTTTCCTGGTGCAGGCCCTGGCCGCCCTGCTGCTTTCGCTGGCTTTCCTGTTGCCAGCCCTGCGCCCTGATTCTCCCGGCTTGCTAGCCCTCATGCTGGCTGTCCTGGTCTGGTTGCTGGCCGTCATCGGTGAAGCGGTGGCCGACGCACAGCTGCGGCGTTTCGTGGCAGATCCCGCCCATCGTGGCCGTGTCTGCGATGTCGGTCTCTGGCGCTATTCACGCCATCCCAATTATTTCTTCGAGTGCCTGCACTGGCTGGCCTATGTCCCGCTGGCCCTGGGTGCCCCCTGGGGCTGGCTGACTTTGCTGCCGCCGGTGTTCATGGCCTGGCTGCTGGTGAAAGTGTCGGGCATTCCCCTGCTGGAGCAACACCTGGCGCGCTCGCGTCCCGGCTATGCGGATTATGTGCGCCGCACCAGCATGCTGATTCCCTGGCCGCCCCGTAAGGAAAATGACTGAACAAGGAGAGTCGTGATGACGGATACCACCCTGCCCTCGCCCGCCGGCAACCAGGACTGGCTGATAGACCTCTGTGAGCGGGGCTGGCTGCCGGATGCGCTGGTCCGCCACGGCATGCGGCAGTTCATGCGCCAGCGTTTGCGCGATGAAGGTGCGCAGGACAGCGAGCTGGCCGGCCGCCGTCTGCAAACATTGCTGCAGGATTTGCGCGGCAGCCCCATCGCGATCGCCACCGATGCCGCCAATGAACAGCACTATGAATTGCCACCGGCTTTCTTTGCTGCGCACCTGGGCCCGCATCTGAAATATTCCTGCTGCCTTTACCCACAGGGCGACGAAAACCTGGCCGCGGCCGAGCGCGCCATGCTGGAGTGCTATGTGCAGCGCGCGGAATTGACGGATGGCCAGGACATCCTGGAGCTGGGTTGTGGCTGGGGTTCGCTGTCGCTGTGGCTGGCTGAACGTTTTCCGAGGGCGCGCATCACCGCCCTCTCCAATTCCCGGGGACAACGTGAATTCATCGAGGCCAGGGCAGCCGAGCGCGGCCTGCAGAACCTCAGGGTCTTCACCGGCAATATCGTGGGCTTCGAGTTTACGGAGGAAAGCCGCTTTGATCGCGTGGTTTCCATAGAAATGTTCGAGCATATGAAGAACTACGGCCTGTTGCTGGCCAAGGTGTCGCGCTGGATGCGCGAAGACGCCAAATTGTTCGTGCATGTCTTCGCGCATCGCCACCTGGCCTACCATTTCCAGGTACAGGACAGCAGCGACTGGATGTCACGCTATTTCTTCACCGGCGGCACCATGCCCTCGGCCTCGCTATTCCTGAATTTCCAGGACGACCTGCGCGTGACGCAGCAATGGTGGGTGGACGGCCGCCACTATGAACGTACAGCGCTGCAGTGGCTGCAGGCACTGGATGCCGTGCGCGGCAGGGTCATGCCGCTGCTGGTGGAAACCTATGGTGCTGAACAGGCACCGGTGTGGTTCCAGCGCTGGCGCATGTTCTATATGGCCGTGGGCGAGCTGTTCGGCTTCGACCAGGGCCGTGAATGGGGTGTGGCGCATTATCTGTTCAGCAGGCGCTAGCCGTTGGGAAGCCGTGGGGGCCTACGCATGAAAACGCATTGGCTGGGTGTCATCGCCGCATTATTGCTGTCAGCCTGCAGCAGTCCGCCGCCTAATTCCAATCCCAAGGCGAAGGTGCCGCTGCAAACCGTGGCTGTGGACCTGCCGCGTTATATGGGCCGCTGGTATGTCATCGCCCATATCCCCTATTTCGCCGAACGCGGTTATGTGGGGACGTATGCGGAATGGCAGCTGCGCAGCGATGGCAAGATCGACGACCATTTCTACGGCCGCAAGAAAAGCTTCGATGCCGGATTCAAGCACTACCAGTTCCTGGATACCCCCGTCGCCGGCAGCAATGGCGGCCTGTGGAGCGTGCGCCTGTTCTGGCCGGTGTATGTGAAACAACTCACCCTCTATGTCGATCCCGACTATCAATACACCCTGCTGGGCTATCCGGACAAAAGCCTGGGCTGGGTGTTTTCGCGACAGCCGCGCATGGATGAAGAGACCTACCAGTCATTGCTGGAGCGGTTGCAGGACATGGGCTATGACATTTCCCGTTTCCGGCGCGTGCCGCAGTTCCCCGAGCAGCTGGGCCAGCCCGGTTTCACCCATCCCGACGACTGATATCTGGAGTTAAAGGGCTGGGGTTGGAAGACAAATTCCAGTACCTTGCGCGACCCGCCCCGGGGGGGCATCCC
>DASUXS010000431.1:0-4104 GCA_036377855.1 Moraxellaceae bacterium | reverse complement strand
TGCGGAAGTCACGATCGCGCTGCATCAGGCCGAAGCCGCGCAGGGTTTTCATGGCGAAAGAAGTGGTCAGGGTCTGCGCGGGATTGATCAGTGGACGCCACAGCCATTCGCCGTCACCGGTAGCCACCATGAGGCCGTCGGAGTCATGCACCTCGGGGCGGAAATCCTGGCGATGCGGCTGGTTCTCGCCGAAGAAGAACATGCTGGTCAGCGGCGCTATGCCCAGCGTGGCGATGGCGCTTTGTTTGGCTGTCGGTGTGCGCAGATAGAGCCTTGACTGCACGTCGGTCACGGTGTCCTTGCCGGGGCGCACGGTGAAGCGATACGCCCCGGTGGCGCGCTGCGATTCCATCAGCGCGTAGATCACCAGTTCCGTGGCATCGGCCTTGGGCTTTTCAATCCAGAATTCGGAAAAGCGCGGGAACTCCTCCCCCTTTCCGCCGACCGTATCGATAGCCAGGCCACGCGCGGACAGACCGTAATGCTGGCCGGCGCCGATGGCGCGGAAATAACTCGCGCCCAGGAAGACGATGACCTCGTCTTTGTAGTCGGCATTGTTGATGGGGTAATGCACGCGGAAACCGGCATAGCCCACATCGCCCCAGCGCTGCGGCGACAGCTTGTTGCGGCCGTAATCGAAATCGTCGCGGTTGAAACTGAGGTGGCGGACTTTCTGGCCGTCGACCTCGTTGATCTGCACGGCCTGCGTCTGGAACTTGCCCAGGTGGAAAAACATCAGCTCGAAAGGCAGTTTCTCTTTGCGCCAGAGGGCGCGGTCCGGGCGGAAACGGATATCGCGGTACTGGTCATAGCTGAGCGCAGCCAGGTCGGCCGGCAGCTTGCTCGCGGGCGCCTGCCAGGGTTTGGCGGCCAGGGCTTGGGCGCGGCCGGCGACGTCATCAAGGCTGAAGGCACGGGCCAGGCTGGCCGTGCCCAGCAGCAACAGGGCGGCTAGCCAGCGGGTATCGGGCCGGGGAAGGGGAAAAAACGAGGAAGGCATGCAGAGGTCCAAGGGCCTGGGATGCAAGCCCTAACGCAATGCGCGTGCCGATATAAAAAAGTTATTTGAAATCAGTAGGATAGATTAGGTCGACGGGCCTGGACCCCGGGATAGGCGTCACCACGATTGTAAAAATGTCGGGGAAAGCCGACGCCGGTACTGACGTGTAGGCCAAGGCCTTGATCTTGAAGGGGAAAGTGCTGTCGCCTATCGGCGACAGCGGTGTCGTTCTCAGTCAGTCAGTAGCACCGTGCGCAGATGCGCCACATTCGCGGCCGGCATCTCGAAGCCCAGGGTGGTGCCCGGATTCATCACCAGCCCCACCCCCGGACGGACCACGGTCAGCAGTTCGCGGAAGACCACCGCCATGCCCACGCCGAAGCGGGGGAATTCCACGGCCATGGGGACCGAGCGCTCGGCGGCCGTGAACACCGCCAGCAGGGGCAGCCCCTGGGGATTGCTGAGCAGCAGCGGCAGGGCGCGGCCTTCCAGCAGGTCATCCGGGCCGGGTTCGCGGTCCAGCAGGATGAAGACCTCGGTGTCCACCAGGGTATCCAGCAGGTCGGCAATGCCGGCCTGGCCCTGGCGCACGGCCAGCAGCAGGGTTTCGATATCGTTCAGGGGCTGGGCCAGGTCGGGAGCGCTCATGCTTCAGAACACCTTCTTCATCAGGCTGTCCGGCAGCACGCGCATGGCCGGTATCAGCAGGCTCCAGGGGAAACGCGGCACGATCAGGCTCTTCTTGCGGCGTACGATGCCATCGGCAATCTCGCGGGCCACGGCATCGGGGTCGGCGGCGAAGGGATACTTTTCCATGTTCGCGGCGATATCGGTTTTCACGAAACCCGGATGCACGGCGGTGACGGCGATGCCCTTGCCGGCCAGCTCCATGCGCAGGGCATCGAGGTAATTGGTCAGCGCCGCCTTGCTGGCGGAATAGGCGCCGCTGCCGGGAATGCCGCGATAGGCCGAGATGGAAGAGATGCCCACCACATGGCCGCCCTTCTGCTGTTTGAACTTCGCCACGGCGGCATCGATGACGGCGATGGCGCCGAAAAGATTGGTTTCCAGGATGCGGCGGTCTTCCGCGATATTGCCGTCGCCGGCGCGGCGCCAGCCCAGCACGCCAGCATTGGCGATGACCACGTCCACTTTCGCGAACCTCTGCATCAGCGCGTCCATCACCGGCGCCACGCTGTCCTGGTCGCAGACATCCAGCACCGCGGTTTCCACCTGCACGCCATGGGCCTGGCGTATGTCCGCTGCCAGCGCCGCCAGCTGCTCCTGGTTGCGCGCCAGCAGGCCCAGCTGCCAGCCGCGGGCGGCCAGTTCACGGGCCAGGCTGGCGCCGATGCCGCGCGAGGCGCCGACGATAAGGGCGGTGGTGGTCATGGCAATGTCCTGTGCAGGGAAACAAGGCTGGGCAGTGTAGCAGCCACATAGGGTCACCGGGCTGGCCAGCGTGACGGCGGTCGCAAGCCTGTGCGATGGACTCGACAGCGGCCGCGGGCAATGGCTAGCCTCAAGGCTCAAGGAGAGCCTCTATGCGTCACGGAATTGCCGCCCTTTTCTTCCGTTGCGTCCCCGTCCTGCTGGGCATGCTGGTCAGCCTGCCGGCCCAGGCCCTGGACACCCTGCCGCAGAAGATCCTCACCCCGCATTTCGACGATCTCGATGGCATGGCCAAGCGCCGCACCATCCGCGCCCTGGTGGCCTGGAGCAAGACCGACTACTTCATCGTCAAAGGCCAGCAGCGCGGCATTGCCTGGGAATCGGCGCGTGACCTTGAGAAGTTCATCAATACGTCATTGAAACGCGGCAAGCGCCCCATCACCGTGGTGATGATCCCGGTGTCGCGCGACAAGCTGCTCAGCTATCTCGAAGAGGGCCGCGGCGACATCGCCTTCGGCGGTTTCCGCCAGCTGCCCGAGCGCGCCGGGAAGATGGATTTCTCCGCACCCATCTACGAGCACACCAATGAAGTCGTGGTGCGGCACAAGGACCAGCCCGCCATCACCGCAGCGGAAGACCTGGCGGGAAAGACGGTCTACCTGCGGCCTTCCAGCAGCTACCACCAGACCGTCAGCGACCTCAATGACGCCCTCAAGGCCAAAGGCCTGCCGCTGGTGAAGATTGAGCCGCTGGATGAATACCTGGCGGACGAAGACATCCTGGAAATGGTGAACGCCGGCCTCATCCCCTACACGGTGCTGGATGATTTCCGCGCCCGCCTCTGGACCGACATCTTCCCCGATGCCGTGGACGATGTGGACGCACCGCTGGCGCGCGACCGCAGCATCGCCATGGGCCTGCGCAAGGGCACGCCGAAATTCAAAGCCCTGGTCGACCGCTTCGTGAAGACGCACAAGATAGGCACGGAGTACGGCAATGTGCTGGCCAAGCGTTATTTCGTCAGCAATCCCTGGGCGCGCAGCGCGCTCGCGCCCGCGGAAATAAAACGCTTCCGGCAGATGGTGGGTTTGTTCAAACGCTATGGTGAAACCTATCGCTTCGACTACCTCATGCTCACCGCACAGGGCTACCAGGAATCCGGCCTGGACCAGAAGAAGCGCAGCCATGCCGGCGCCATCGGCGTGATGCAGGTGATGCCGGCGACCGGGCGCGCCATGAAGGTCGGCGACATCCGCCAGCTCGATCCCAATATCCATGCGGGTGTGAAATACATGAACCACTTGGCGGAAACCTATTTCGACGATCCCAAGCTCGATCCCCTCAACCGCACCCTGCTCTGCTTCGCTTCCTACAACGCCGGGCCCACGCGTATCTCGCAGCTGCGCAAACAGACGGCGCAACGCGGCCTCAATCCGGATATCTGGTTCGATAATGTCGAGCGCGTGGTGGCGGAAAAAGTGGGGCGGGAAACCATCCAGTATGTGGTGAACATCAGCAAATACTATGTGGCCTACAAGCTGGTGGAGCAGCAGGATGCGCAGCGGGAGATGGCAAAAGCGGCGCTGGTACCTGCGACTATGGCGCCGGTGGAGTCTGTGCAGGCGGTCAAGGACAAGGAGCGCGAGCAGTTCACGCCGTTGCCGACGAAGTAAAAAAACACTTCCCCCACTAATAACGTCACCCCCGCGCAG
>DASUXS010000430.1:0-3331 GCA_036377855.1 Moraxellaceae bacterium | reverse complement strand
AGGTGGTTTCCTGGTTGGCGGGCACGAACAGCGGACTGATGGGACGGACCACGATGGAGCGGTCGGCCATGCGCGGCAGCAATTCCAGCTGCGGGGCGGTCTGGCGGAAGACATAGCGTGTGAAACCGGCCTCGGCGTTTTCTGCCAGGACATTGGCATCGCGCTGCTGCCAGTCATCATTCTCTTCGGATTGCGCAGCGGCGCGGCGGCTCCACAAATGCCATTCCTGCGTCTGGCGGGCGATGGCCAGCTCCAGGCCGGCCATGTCCCATTGCCGGCTGCTGCCCAGCTCGAAATCGAAGCGCCCCCACCAGACTGGTTGCCGGTACTGCATCTCTGCCATGCGCTGATGCTCCTGTAATGCATCTGTCCTTGTCCGTCTGGCCGCAGTATGCCAAATCCCGGCCCGTATAGGTGCAACCGTTATAGCTGCACCCGTATGGCTGCACCCGTATAGGTGCACAGGGCTTAACCGTGCTGTCGTTGAGGGGGCAGGGGGCATCCAGTAGACTCAGGGCCTCTGTGGAGAAGGGTGATCATGGCCATAACAGAACAAGAAGAAACCCGGATCGAACCAGCCCTCCTTGGCAACAGCCTGGCTGGCAGCGGCCTGCGCCGCTTTCCCTATGCCTTTGCCAAACGCCACGGCGTCATTGTCGACCGCATCGAAGCCGACCGCGCCCATCTTTTCTGCCGTCCCGGCCTGCGTCTTTCCAGCCTGGGCGAAACCCGCCGCCTGCTGGGCCTGCCCCTGGCCTGCGAGGAAGTCAGCCCGGATGTGTTCAGCAACCTGCTGGCGCGCGCCTACCAGAGCGACTCCAGTGAATCCATGCAGATGGTGGAGGGCCTGGGCGGTGACATGGACCTGGCCAGCCTGGCCGAACTGGTGCCGGAAGCCGAGGACCTGATGGAGCAGGAGGACGATGCCCCCATCATCCGCCTCATCAATGCGCTGCTCACCGAAGCCATCCGCGAGAACGCTTCCGACATCCATATCGAAACCTATGAAAAACGTCTGTCCGTGCGCCTGCGCGTGGACGGCGTGCTGCGCGAGATCGTGCAGCCGCGGCGTGAACTGGCACCGCTGCTGGTATCGCGCATCAAGGTGATGGCGCGCCTGGACATCGCGGAAAAACGCATTCCGCAGGACGGCCGCATTTCCCTGCGTCTGGCCGGCCGCGAAGTCGATGTGCGTGTCTCCACCATGCCCTCCAGCAATGGCGAGCGCGTGGTGCTGCGTCTGCTGGACAAGCAGGCCGGCCGTCTCGACCTTTCGCACCTGGGCATGGCGGCGCGCGACCACCAGCAGCTGCGCGAACTCATACAGAAGCCACACGGCATCATCCTGGTCACCGGCCCCACGGGTTCCGGCAAGACCACCACGCTGTATGCCTCGCTCACCGAACTCAACGACAAGTCGCGCAACATCCTCACGGTGGAAGACCCCATCGAATACCAGCTCGAAGGCATAGGCCAGACCCAGGTGAACACCAAGGTCGACATGACTTTCGCGCGCGGCCTGCGCGCCATCCTGCGCCAGGACCCGGATGTGGTGATGGTGGGTGAAATCCGTGACCTGGAAACCGCCGAGATCGCCGTGCAGGCCTCGCTCACCGGCCACCTGGTGCTGTCCACCCTGCATACCAATTCCGCCGTGGGCGCGGTGACGCGCCTGCATGACATGGGCATTGAGCCCTTCCTGCTTTCATCTTCATTGCTGGGCGTGCTGGCGCAGCGCCTGGTGCGCGTGCTCTGCCAGGAATGCCGCGAACCCTATACCGCCGATGCTTCGGCCTGTGCCGTGCTCGGCGTCGATCCGGCGCGGCCACCGCAGCTCTACAAGGCGCGTGGTTGTGTGCATTGCAACCAGCTGGGCTATCGCGGCCGTACCGGTATTTATGAAGTCATCGCCATCGATGAAGAGATGCGCCGGCTCATACACAACAATGTCGCCGAGCACGACCTGGAGGCGCATGCGCGCCGCCACGGTCCCAGCATCCGCCAGGACGGCGCCCGCAATGTCCTGGCCGGTGTCACCACGCTGGAAGAAGTCCTGCGCGTCACGCGGGAAGGCTAAAAGGCAATGCCAGCTTTTGAATATGTTTCCGTCGATAGCAGTGGCCGCAAGCAGAAAGGCGTGCTGGAGGCCGACAGCGCCCGCCAGGTGCGCCAGCAGCTGCGCGACAAGGGCTGGCTGCCGGTATCCGTGGAGCCTGCAGCCGGTGAGCACAAGGCGGAGAAGGGCGGCCTGTCCTTCATGCGCCGCGGCATGAGCGCCTATGAGCTGGCCCTGATCACGCGCCAGCTCGCCACCCTGATACAGGCGGGCATTCCAGTGGAAGAATGTCTGCGCGCCGTGTCCCGCCAGACTGAACGTCCCGGCCTGCAGAGCCTGTTGCTGGCGGTGCGTGCCCGTGTCATCGAGGGCTATACGCTGGCGCAGTCCATGAGCGAGTTCCCGCAGGCCTTTCCCGATCTCTACCGCGCCACGGTGGCAGCGGGCGAAAAATCCGGCCATCTCGACCTGGTGCTGAACCAGCTCGCCGACTACACCGAATCGCGCTACGACACGCAGAAGAAAATCCAGGGCGCGCTGATCTATCCCATCATCCTCACGGTGCTGGCCACGCTCATTGTCGTAGGCCTGCTCACCTATGTGGTGCCGGACATCGTGCGCGTCTTCGACAGCAGCAAGCACCAGCTGCCGCTGCTGACCCGTGGCCTGATCGCTACCAGCAATATCGTGAAGACGCTGGGGCCTTGGTTCCTGCTGGCCCTGGTGATCGCCGGTTTCGCGCTGCGTCCCATGCTCAAACAGGAAGCCACGCGCTACCGCCTGCATGCCTGGCAGCTGCGCCTGCCGCTGTTCGGCCGCCTGGTGCGTGGCGCCAATGCCTCGCGTTTCGCCAGTACGCTGTCCATCCTGACGCGCAGCGGCGTGCCCCTGGTGGAAGCCCTGCGCATTGCCGCGGAGGTCAGCTCCAACCTGCTGATACGCGATGCCATACGGCGCACGGCGGTGAAGGTGACCGAGGGCGGCAGCCTGAACCGGTCGCTGGAGGAAAGCGGCTATTTCCCGCCCATGATGCTGCAGATGATTGCCAGCGGCGAACAAAGCGGCGAGCTGGATGAAATGCTGGCGCGTGCCGCCACCATGCAGGAAAAAGAATTGTCCAGCCTGATCACCACCCTGGTCGGCCTGTTCGAACCCATGATGCTGCTCATCATGGCCGGCGTGGTTCTGCTTATCGTGCTGGCCATCATGCTGCCCATCCTGTCCATGAACAATCTCGTGAGTTAAGAGCGTACACATGAAAATGCGGAATCAGCA
>DASUXS010000429.1:0-7203 GCA_036377855.1 Moraxellaceae bacterium | reverse complement strand
GCAGGCGGGGAGAGGGAGTAGTAACCGCCCAGGTTTTTATTTCACGCTGCCCGGAATCACCGGCACACCCGACTCCACATCCGCATTCTGCGCCAGGTGCCGCAGCGCATGGTCCATCAGCACGATGGCCAGCATGGCTTCAGCAATCGGCGTGGCGCGCACACCCACGCAGGGATCATGGCGACCCTTGGTCACCACTTCTATGGGATTGCCGGAGCTGTCGATGCTGCGGCCAGGCGTGGTGATGCTGGACGTAGGCTTGAGCGCGATAGACACGCGTATGTCCTGGCCCGAGGAAATCCCGCCCAGGATGCCGCCGGCGTGATTGGAGAGGAAACCTTCGGGAGTGATCTCGTCGCGATGCGTTTCACCGCGCTGGTCCACCACGGCAAAACCGTCGCCGATTTCCACGCCCTTGACGGCATTGATGCTCATCATGGCATGGGCGATGTCAGCGTCGAGACGGTCAAACACCGGCTCACCCCAACCCACCGGCACGTTCTCGGCATACACGGACAGGCGCGCGCCGCAGCTGGAGCCGTCACGGCGCAGCTGGGTGATGAGTTCTTCCATCTTGGGCACGGCATCGGCATCGCCGCAGAAAAACGGATTCTGTCCCACGAAATCCCAATCCAGCTTCTCGGCCACGACATTGCCGATCTGCGTGACATGGCCGCGTATGACCACGCCATACTTTTCAAACAGGTATTTCTTGGCGATGGCACCCGCTGCCACACGCATGGCGGTTTCGCGCGCACTGGAACGGCCACCGCCACGGTAATCGCGGAAGCCGTATTTCTGCGTATAGGTGTAATCGGCATGGCCAGGACGGAAGGTCGTGGCGATATTGGCGTAGTCCTTGGACTTCTGGTCCGTGTTGCGGATCAGCAGGCCTATGGAAGTGCCGGTGGTACGTCCTTCAAAAACGCCCGACAGGATTTCCACGATATCGTCTTCACGACGCTGCGTGCTGAACTGCGAGGTGCCGGGCTTGCGGCGATCCAGGTCGATCTGCAGGTCGGCCTCGGTCAGCTCGATGCCGGGCGGCACGCCGTCGACGATGGCACCCAGCGCGGGGCCATGCGATTCGCCGAAAGTGGTGACGCGGAAAAGTTCGCCTATGGTGTTGCCGGCCATGTCAGTTACTCTTTTTTCTTAGCCCGTCCTTCGACAGGCTCAGGACGAACGGGAAATGAAATCCTTTTTTTGCCTCCGTTCGTGGTGAGCCTGTCGAACCATGAACGGTAGCAGCCGCTGTCTCAGGCCAGGCCGGCCTGGAACACCGCCTGGAATTCGCGGCACTGGGCCGCGGTCAGAACAAACACGCCATGCGCGTCGCTTTCAAATTCCACCCAGAGGAAAGGCACTTCCGGGAATTCCTGCTCCAGGGCCCACCAGGAATTGCCCACCTCCACCACCAGCACGCCGTCCTCAGTAAGGTGATCGGCGGACTCGGCCAGCAGGCGGCGCGTGAAGTCCAGGCCGTCGCGGCCGGAGGCCAGGGCCAGTTCCGGCTCGCGCAGGAATTCCGGCGGCAGGTCGGCCATGTCTTCCGCATCCACATAGGGCGGATTGCTGACGATGAGATCGTAGCGCTGGCCCGGCAGTTTGGCGAAAAGATCGGACTCGATGAGGTTCACGTTCTCGTTGAGCTCATGGTGCTCGATATTCAGCGCCGCCACCGACAGGGCATCCAGCGAGATGTCGGTACCGTCCACGATGGCATCCGGGAACTGTTTGGCAATGGCGATGGCGATGCAGCCGGAGCCGGTGCAGAGGTCCAGCACGCGCTGCGGCTCGAACTCCAGCCAGGGCAGGAAACGGTTGTTGATGAGTTCGGCGATGGGCGAGCGCGGAATCAGCACGCGTTCATCCACATAGAAAGGCAGGCCGCAGAAATAGGAAAGATTGAGCAGATAGCCCAGGGGCACGCGCTCGTTGACGCGGCGGCGTATCAGCTCGACCACGGCGCGGCGTTCGCTGGGCAGCAGCTTCGCATCCAGGATCTCGGCATCGGCCGACCATTCCAGGCCCAGGGTCTGCATGACCAGGGCAGTGGCTTCGGCAAAGGGATCATCGCTGCCATGGCCCAGGTGCACGTCGTTGAGGCGCAGGCAGCTGACGCCGAAACGTATGAAGTCGCGTATGGTGACCAGGCCGGCCTCGGCCTCGGCCAGCACGGCCTCGTCAATCTGGGAAAACTCGGAATCGCTCACGTAAGCACCGGTACAGCCTGGGGAAGGCGCGGATTCTAGCAGGTTGTGCTTTTGCGCCGCGAGCCGGCGACTGGCATCGTCCTCGCTACCCGACCACAATAGCGGTCCGCCCCCAGGCAACCGCTTTATATAGCCCGCATGAAAGACCCCGCCCTGACCGAACTGCGCAAACGCCTGCGCGAAGAAGCGCCCGCCCCGGCACCGGCCAAGCCGGCGGCCCCGGCCCCCAGGCCCGTGGAAGAGAAGGTGGACGATGCCACCCTCTTCTCCCGCGCCACCCAGGGCGTGCGCCGCATCCAGGCCGAAACGCCGCCACCGGCCACGGCCCCGAAACGCCCGGATGCCAACACCCTGCGTCGCCGCGCCGCGGCCACGGAAGAAGAAGCCGCCACCGGCCCCATCTCCGACACCGCCGCCCTCATGCATGCGGTAGCGCCCGAAGAGGCGCTGAGCTTTGCCCGCAACGGCTTCCAGGCCCGCGCCCTGCAAAAGCTGAAACAGGGCCAGCAGCCCTGGCAGGCCGCCGTCGACCTGCATGGCTGCAGCGTGGACCAGGCCCGCGAAGCCGTGCTGAAACTGGTCGGCGACAGCCATCGTGAAGGCCTGGTAGTGCTCAAGATCGTGCATGGCAAGGGCCTGCAGAACGGCCAGCCCCTGATCAAGACCTGCGTCAACGGCTGGCTGCGCCAGATTCCGGAAGTACTGGCCTTTGTCAGCGCCCTGCCCCGCGACGGCGGCACCGGTGCCGTCTACGTACAACTCAGGCGACGCCGCGAAGACGACCACCCGGCGTAAAGGGCCGGCGGCCGCGCAAGGGCCTGCTAGGCTGTTCTCATGCTGAGTCCGGCCCTGCTGCGGCCGCTTGCCTGGAAGCCTTTCTTCCGGCAGCTGGCCTTCCTGCTGCTGCTCCCCTTGCTGCTGGTCTCTCAGGCCGGCGCCGAGGAAGTGCTGCGTTTGCAGTCACTACCCGGCAGCAAGCTGGGCCTGGAACCCTGGGTCACCTATCGCTGCGAAGGCGGCAGCCCGCAGACCCTTGAACAGATCCGCCAGCTTCCTTTCCAGGCCCTGCCCCATCCGCATATCTCCCTGGGCTTCCGCCGCGACGCCTGCTGGCTGCACTGGGTCGCGGAAAACCACAGCGACGCCCGGCTGGACCTGCTGTTCAGCATCGACTACCCGGTGCTGGATGAAGTCGATCTCTATACGCTGTCCGGCGACCGCCAGCAGCATTACCGCGAAGGTGACGCGCGCCCCTTCTGGCAGCGCGTGATCGACAGCCGCAACTATGTCATTCCCCAGGCCTTTGCCCCTGGCGAGCGCCGCGAATATTTCCTGCGCGTGAAATCCTCGGGCTCCATGACCGTGCCGCTCTATTTTGTCGGCCGCGATGCCTTCATAGGCACGCAGGAAATCCAGGAATGGAGCCTGGGGGTTTTTTACGGCATCAGCCTGGGCCTGCTGGGCTACCACCTTTTCCTGTGGGTGGCGGTGCGCGAAAAGATTTACCGCTTTTACGTGCTGCATGTGGGCACCAGCCTGCTCTACATGGCCACCTTGCAGGGCCTGGCCTACCGGCTCTGGCCGGATGCCATCGACTGGAACAATCGCGCGAACTATCTCGCCGGCTATACGCTGATGCTGACCGGGGTGCTGTTCGCGCGCGACTACCTCAATACCGCGCAATGGCGGCGTGGCGACCAGTTCCTGCTGGGACTGGCCGGCCTGCTGGCCCTGTCCTATCCGGCGCAGCTGCTGTTTCCCGTGCACAGTCTTTATGCCGCGCTGGCCGGTGCCGCCATCGTCACCATGCTCACCCTGCTTTTTGTCGGCCTGGTGCGCTGGCGCCAGGGCCTGAAAGAAGCGCGGTTGTTCATGCTGGCCTGGGGGCTGTTCCTGGTGATGGCCACCCTCTTTTCCATACGCGCCTATGGCTTCCTCTCCGTGCTGCCCATCCCCGGCGTCATCAATGTGCTGCAGCTGGGCATCATCCTGCAGCAGTCCCTGCTGTCGCTGGGCCTGGCCAGCCGCCTCAACACGCTGAAGGCGGAGAAAGTGCAGCGCGAGCAGGAAATCCTGCGCGAACGCCGCGAGCGCGAAGCCAAGGGCGATTTCCTGGCCAAGATGAGCCACGAGATACGCACGCCCATGAATGCCGTGCTGGGCCTGGGCCAGCTGCTGCGTGACAGTCCGCTGGACGATCTGCAGCGGCGGCATGTGGAGCTGCTCTACTCCGCCGGCGAATCACTGCTGGACCTCATCAACGACATCCTCGACTACTCCAAGATCAGCGCCGGCAAGCTGCGTTTGGAGCAGACGCCTTTCAACCTGCGCGACCTGCTCTGCGAATGCGCCAGCATGTTCACCGTCAGCGCCGAACAGAAAGACCTGCATTTCATCTTCAAGATGGATGACGACGTGCCCGCCTGGGCCCGTGGCGATCCCGTGCGCCTGCGCCAGGTGCTGAACAACCTGCTGGGCAATGCCATCAAGTTCACGCCTGCTGGTGAAGTGGAGCTGCTCATACAGCGCCGGCGCTGGTATGGCTCGCGCCAGTTCACGCTGGCGGTGTGGGTGCGCGACACCGGCATAGGCCTGCCGACGCAGGCCATGGCGCAGCTCTTCCAGCCCTTCCAGCAGGCCGACGATTCCACCACGCGCAAATACGGCGGCTCCGGCCTGGGCCTGGCCATCAGCCGGCAACTTGTAGAAATGATGCAGGGCGAGATCGTGGTGAACAGCGCCCCCGGCCATGGTTCCACCTTCCATTTCACCGTGGTGCTGGAAGCCACCGAAGCGCCGGCGCAGGACGGCAACCTGACGCCGGCCACGCGCCAGGACCTGCAGCACCTGCGCGTGCTGGTGGTGGAAGACCAGCCGGTGAACCGCCTGGTGATCACCGGCATGCTGGAGCGCCTGGGCATAGTGCCGCTGCTGGCGGAAAACGGCCGCGAGGCGCTGGACATGATCGCGCAGCAACAGCCCCTGGACCTGGTGTTCATGGACTGCGAAATGCCGGTGATGGACGGCTATGAAGCCACGCGCCAGCTGCGCCGCCGCGAGGCCGCGGAACAGCAGGCACCGCTGCCGGTGATCGCGCTCACCGCCCATGCCATGCCGGAGCACCGCCAGCGCTGCATGGATGCCGGCATGAACGACCACCTCAGCAAGCCCCTCACCCTGGCCGGCCTGGTGGCCGCCCTGCACCGCTGGGGCCGGCCCGCCGGCTGAACCCGCCGGCTTTGGCGGATGCGGCCAACTTTACCTGTCCGGCGGATTTGGTTAGGGTGGCTGCCCTTTTTGTCATGTCGTACCGCAGGGCCCTTCATCATGGAAAAAGCCTACGCCAGCCTCATCACCGCCGTCGGCGAAGACCTCCAGCGCCCCGGCCTGGTGGATACCCCGCAGCGCGCCGCCAAAGCTTTCAAATACCTCTGCAAGGGCTATAGCGACGACCTCGACGTCATCGTCAACAACGCCATCTTCCCGTCCGACAACGACGAGATGGTGATCGTGAAGGACATCGAGCTGTACTCGCTCTGCGAACACCACCTGCTGCCCTTCATCGGCAAGGCCCATGTCGGCTACCTGCCCTCGGGCAAGGTACTGGGCCTGTCCAAGGTCGCGCGCATCGTCGACATGTATGCACGCCGCCTGCAGATCCAGGAAAACCTCACCAAGGAAATCGCCGACGCCATCATGCAGGTCACCGGCGCCAAGGGCGTGGGCGTCATCATCGAAGCCCAGCATATGTGCATGATGATGCGTGGCGTGGAGAAGCAGAATTCCTCCATGAAGACCTCCATCATGCTGGGCCGTTTCCGCGAAAACCCGCAGACGCGCAGCGAGTTCCTGTCGCTGCTGCGCTGACACCACGAGCGCGGCCCCCAAGCCACGGAAGGATTGCCATGACACGTGTACTCATCACCGGCGGCGCCAGTGGTTTGGGCCGTGCCCTCGCCCTGGCCTGGGCGCGACGCGGTGCCCGTGTCGCGATTGCCGACCTCAATGCCGGACGCGGCGCCGAATCTGTCAGGCTTTGCCAGGAAGCCGGCGCCTCCGATGCCTATTTCATGACGCTGGATGTGCGTCGCGACGAAGATTTCCAGGCCGCGGCGCAATGGCTGCAGAAAAACTGGTCCGGCCTGGACATCCTGGTGAACAACGCCGGCGTCGCCGGGGGTGGCAGCTTTGACGGCATCTCCGATGCCGACTGGCAGTGGATGCTGGAGATCAACCTGATGGGCGTGGTGCGTGGCTGCCGCGTGTTCACGCCCCTGTTCAAGCAGCAGCGCAGCGGCCAGTTCGTGAACATCGCCTCCATGGCCGGCCTGCTCAATCCGCCCGCCATGGCCAGCTACAACGTGGCCAAGGCCGGGGTGGTGGCTTTGTCGGAAACGCTGGCCTCGGAACTCTCGCCCTGGAATATAAAAACCCTGGCGGTCTGCCCTTCCTATTTCCAGACCAATCTCAATGAATCCCTGCGCTCGCATGATCCGGCCATGAAAGCCGCACTGCCGAAACTGCTGGCCGGCTCCGAACTCACAGCCGACGATATTGCCCAGGGCATAGTCGATGCCGTGGCCCAGGGCGCGAATTACTACCTGCCGCATGTACGGGCACGTGCCGCCTGGCTGGCCAAGCGCCAGGATCCAGATGCCTTCCTGGCGGCCACGCTGGCGCAGGCCGCCAAGCTGGCCGGCAAATCGTGAGCCTGCCCTGCGCAAAAAAAATGGCGGCCTGGCTGCTGGTTTTTGGGCTGGGCTTTTTGTTGACCGGCCATGCCGCCGCCGAAAAACTGCCGGTGCTGCGCATCGCCGTGGCCGGTGATGTCTACAGCGACTACAAGGCTTTTGTCGGCAAGCGCGATCCCCTGCGCATCAACACCTTCAATGGTGCGCATGCGCGGCGCGATGTGGTGGAGGTCGTGCTGCTGCAGCAGGCGCTGCGGCGCGGCGGCCTGCAACGTCCCCTGCATTTCCTGCTCACC
>DASUXS010000428.1:0-5951 GCA_036377855.1 Moraxellaceae bacterium | reverse complement strand
ACTCCTGGATCGGCTCCTGTGCCGGCGGCAACGCCGGCCAGGGACCTGTAAAAAGCTGCGGACTATTCTGCGCCATCACCTGGCGCCGGTACACGGCAAAATCCGTCATCCACCCATCAGCTGACCGCCGGGCGCCTGGCTGCCGGGTGGCAGTGGCATGCGCAGGGCGCGCTCGTAAAGCTCGATGAGGTTGTCCGGCTCGTCGTAGGCAATGCGTATGCCGGCGCGCTGGTCGCGGCGCATGAGCCGAATCATGTTCTGCGTGAGCGGTTTGGGGAATTCCTGCGGCGAGCGGCCGGTGACTTCAGCCAGGCGTCCGGCAATCACGGGCGGATCACTGACCACGGGGCAGATACGGAAACCGTATTCACCGCCTATGCGATCCGGCGGCAGGTCCATGAAGCGCTCATGGATCTGTTCGAAGAAGCTCAGTGTCAGCCGGTAGGCGTTGTAACCGAGTATGGGCAGGTCGTCCGGCACTTCCTGTTTTTCATCCATGATCTGCAGGCGGCGCGCCAGCGGCAGCAGCTGGTTGAGCTGGTAGCGGTTGCCCATGTTCTGGTTGCCCAGGCGCACGAGATTGGCGATCAGCTCACCCAGCGAGGCATGGCCGATGATGGCGGCGCGCTTGGGCAGGCCGCCCCAGACACCGTCGGCACCATTGAGCAGCGCTTCCAGCACCGAGGCATTTTCAAAACCGCCACCGGCATGCATATGCACCAGTATCTGCAGCGGCTGCGGCATGAAGGTGCGCGCCATGGCGATGAAGGCGCCGACCTGGAAAGGCAGGTAGGTGCCGCGGTCATCTTCAATGCTGATGCCGACAATGGGCAGGGTGGAAAGCAGCTGCAGCACTTCGCAGGTGCGCTGCGGGTTTTCCGCAAAGGCATCGCAGCCGTCGACGATATTGATGAAGAGCTTGGGCGGGCCGCCGTTCTCGCCCTGGATGTTGTTCATCATCCAGTTCACGCTGGCCACCACGCTGCGCTTCAGCGTTTCGATGTCGTACTGGCCGTGCATGCCTTCATCGCTGAGATAAATTTCGTGCAGGCTGTTGGGCACTTTGTAAGACTGCATCTTGAGCATGGAGGGATCGGGCGTGAAATTGCCCTGGGCATCCTGTATGCCGATGGCGGTGAAGACATAGCAGCCGGTCATGTCCACGCCGCGGTCGCGCAGGTTCATCATGAAGTCGTCATCGACTTCCAGCTCGTCGGCCATGGAATAGTCCAGGGTGCCGAGCAGGATGTTGCGGAAACCGAAACCCTGCACCAGCGGCAGGATGGCCAGCTTGTCGTCCAGGGTCTGGCCGACGCGCGCACCCACCGGGTTTTCACGCAGGGAGAGGTCGATGAAGAAGGGATCGATATGGCGCAGCACATCGATCTTGTCGTTGGCGCCCTGGTGCAGGGACATGGCGTGCTGCAGCTTTTCCTGGAAATCCATGGGATGCGTCCTTGTAGGTTGTTATTCAGGTTTTCTTTTTCAGCTTTTCTTTTCAGGGCTTGAGGGAAGAAAGGATGAATTGGATGAGCTGGGGCTGGTCGCGCGCCGCCATATGGCCGGCATTCAGCACTTTCAGCCAGGACAGCTGGCCGCCGTCCTGCACAAAGCCCAGCACGTCCTTGCCGCCGTTTTTCCACTGCTGCGGCGCGGCTGTGCGGAAGGCGTAAGCCGCAGGCCCCTGCAACAGCTCCAGCCAGGCGCCCGTGCCGAGGAAGTTGCAGTCCTTGGCATCATTGAGGCCGGATACCACCTGCACCTTGAGCAGGCTTTTGCCATCCAGCAATTTCAGCTGGCGCTTGCTGTCCTGGCCCGCATCCGGACCACCGTCGAGCAGCTCCTGCACCACGGGACGGAAAGAGTCGTTAACACGCGCTTGATAGTTGTCGGAAATCTGCGGCGACCAGTTCCTGGTGAGCTTGGGATAGCTGGCCGGCACATGCAGGGCCTCGCGTACCGCAGGATCGTTCAGCCAGGTATAGATGGGCTTGAAAGGCGGATCGGCCAGCTGCGCAATATTCGTCATGTAGAGGCCGCAGATTTCCTGGATGGCGTTATTGATCAGCGGCAGGCGGTCTTTATAGGTTTCATCCAGCCAGCGTTTCTGGTCGGCGGAAATCAGGCCATGGGCCAGCGCCCAGTTCGTGTCCTGCGCCATCTGCACCATGGGATCCACCCAGGCATCGCAGAGCACCATCACGCGTAAATCGATTTTGGCATAACCCTTGTTGTTGCCTTCGAGGATGGCCTTGGCCAGCAGCGGCAGATAGGTGCCGGCATAGGATTCGCCAGCCAGGATCAGCGGTGTCTTGGCGACTTCCGGATGCAGGGCCAGGAAATTCAGCAGGGCCTGGTAAAGCTGGTCCACGCCCTGCTCCACCGAGGTCGGGATATCGGCGGCTTTTTCCGCAACGGACAAGGTGACGCTGAGCGGATGCTCGAAAATCAGGTAGTTGGCGAAATCATTCCAGGCCTGCGGCCGTTTGCTCAGCTTCTTGCCATCGGCAGAAATGCTGTAGGGACCGTTCTCCAGGAAGAAACCCCAGAAGCTGGACGAGCCGGGACCACCATTGGTCCAGAGTATGGTGGGCTTTTTTTCATGGTCGGGTGCACCCACGAACCAGTAGAAAAGTTTTTCGTCTGCGGCATCGGCACCGTTGTTGCCGGTACGGCCCCGCACCGAGGCATAGCCGGCGAACTGGACTTCATCCACCTTGCCATAGCCCGGCAGATGCGTGACGCGATCAGAAGAAGGTGAAGAAACAGCAGCGGAGGATTTGGCGGCGCCTGTCTTGCGGCGCAGGGGCATATTCATGGTCACGGCATCCTTGTGAGCGAACAGCAGGGGACGACGTCCGGATGGACGGGCTGCAAAAGCAGCAGCGCTCGACACTAGCCCCTGCCCGGGACGACCGTCGATGCCGTACAGCCACCAATTCCTGCCGCAGGTAAGCTGGCTGCTGAAAAAGACGAAAGCAGAAGAAAGCCGGTAAAAGATGACCGTTGAAAGACCGCCAGTAAAAAGCCCCGCCGGGGCGGGGCTTCTCAGTTGTCATGGCGGCATCCGTAATGACCGCAATGGCATTCAAGTCTTTTTTCGGGCCTGGAAGGAGGCTTTGCGCCCTTTCTTTTTCTCGGCATCCGCCGCGGCCTGCTCCGCCAGGCGACGCTCCACCAGCACCTGCTCGGCCACTGCCATGTCCGGCGTTTCCAGGCTGATGCGGCCCAGGGTGGCGGTGCGGAATTCGTTGATGATGACGACGGCGATCTTGTAGAGGTCGACACGTCCGCCGCCGCCCAGGCAGCCGCGCTGGCGTCCGACGATCTCCAGGAATTCCAGCTCCAGCTCGGGCAGTGTTTCCAGCTTGAAGCGCTGCTTCATCAGCTCGGGATAGTGGCGCAACAGATAGGCCGTGCCGAAGAACGCGACATCGGTTTCATCCATGGCGGTGTTCTTGATGGCGCCGGAAAACGCCAGGCGGTAGCCGCTGTTGGCGTTGTGGATCTTGGGCCAGAGTATGCCGGGCGAATCGATGAGCACCAGGCCGTTGTGCAGGTCTATGCGCTGCTGCGACTGCGTGATGGCGGGCTCGTTGCCGGTCTTGGCGATGACCTTGCCGGCCAGCGTGTTGATCAGCGTGGATTTGCCGACATTGGGAATGCCGGTGATGAGCGCGGTGATATTGCCCAGCTTGTCGGTCTTGCCGCCCATGAGGTTCTTGCACACGCCGGTGAGGCCGCGGATCTGTTCCGGCTGCTCGGTGGTGATGGCGATGGCCTTCACGTCCGGCGTTTTCTGGAAATGGTCCAGCCAGAGCTGGGTCACGGCCGGATCAGCGAGGTCGCTCTTGGACAGCACCTTGAGGCTGGGCTTGCTGCCGCGGAACTGCTCGATGACCGGATTGGCGCTGCTGTAGGGAATGCGCGCGTCCAGCACCTCGATGATGAGGTCCACCTTGGGCAGGATGTCCTTGATGTCCTTGATGGCCTTGTGCATGTGGCCAGGGAACCAGTTGATGCTCATGAGCGCGTCCGCCGGGAAAACCGGGATTCTACCCCCTGGCCGGGACGGCCGGCAGACCCTGCGACCGCTGCCGCAAAAAAGCCGGCGTGGTCTTCATTATTACGGCGCTTCCCTGTATTTATCTTTTCCAGCCATGCCCATGGCTTTGGAGCCCCGCCGGGTGCTCCCCAGTCCGGTCCGTTGCCGGGCATTTCGCGGACCTGCCCGCAGCTCCGCCCAGCCGCCAAGGAAGCCTTTAGATGTTTGAATCCGCCGATACCGGCCACCGCATCAGCAAGGAAGCCTACAAGCAGGAAGAACCCCTGCTGCGCCAGGCCCTGCTGGAGGCCCAGTACCGCCTGCTGGATGCCGGACGTTTTCCGGTCATCATCGTGGTGGGAGGCGTGGACGGCGCCGGCAAGGGCGAGACCGTCAACCTCTTCAATGAATGGATGGACCCGCGCCACATCATCACCTGCGGCTTCGGCGCCCCCAGCAGCGAAGAGGCCGAGCGTCCGCGCATGTGGCGCTTCTGGCAGGCGCTGCCGCCCAAGGGCCGCATCGGCATGCTCTTCGGCTCCTGGTATACCGAGCCCATCGTCGACCGCGTCAGCGGCAAGAGTTCGGAAAAGGAATTGCAGAAGGCCATCGCCGACATCCGCGATTTCGAGGACATGCTGAGCACCGAAGGCACCTTGCTGGTGAAATTCTGGTTCCATCTTTCCGAGGACGCGCAGAAGGCGCGGCTGGAAGAGCTGGAAAGCGATGCCAAGACGCGCTGGCGCGTGACCGCCACCGACTGGGAACGCTTCAAACAATACAAGACTTTCCGCAAGGTGTCGGAAGTGGCCGTGACTGCCAGCAATACCGAAGCCGCGCCCTGGCATGTGATAGATGGCAGCTGCGCCTACTACCGTTCGCTCACGGCCGGCCGCCTTTTGCTGGAGGCCCTGACCCGCCGCCTGGACGCACCGGCCGCCGCCCCCGCGGCCGCCCTGCCCCCACTGCCTGCTGCTCCCTCCGCACTGGCCGGACTGGATTACTCCCTGCGCATGAAGCGCAAGGAATACGAACACGACCTGGAGGTCTGGCAGGGCCGCCTCAACCTGCTCACCCGCGAAAAAGGTTTTGCGAAAAAATCCCTGGTGCTGGTATTCGAAGGCCAGGACGCCGCCGGCAAAGGTGGCGCCATACGCCGCATCACAGCCGCGCTGGATGCGCGCCAATACCAGGTGATTCCGGTAGCCGCCCCCAATGAAGAGGAAAGAGCCCAGCCCTGGCTGTGGCGCTTCTGGCGCCGCCTGCCGCGCAAGGGCCATATCACGCTCTTCGATCGTTCCTGGTATGGCCGCGTGCTGGTGGAGCGCGTGGAAAAATTCGCCAGCGAAGCCGACTGGCGTCGCGCCTATGACGAGATCAAGCAGTTCGAGGAACAGCTGATAGGGAGCGACACCATCCTGGTGAAGTTCTGGCTGGCCATCACCAAGGAAGAGCAGCTCAAGCGTTTCCGCGAACGCGAGGACGTGGCCTTCAAGAACCACAAGATCACGCCCGAGGACTGGCGCAACCGCGAACAGTGGGATGCCTACGAAGCGGCGGTGAACGACATGGTGGCGCAGACCGATCGCCAGCAGGCGCCCTGGACCCTGGTGCCCTCGGACGATGTGGAGTACGCCCGCATCCATGTGCTGAAAACCATCTGCCACGCCATTGAGGATGCCCTGGACAAAAGTCCGGGGAAAAAGGACTGAGGCGCAACAGAAACACACTCAAAAAATCCGCGCCCGCTGCCGACAATGCAGCTCGACCACAGCCTAACGCTTACGCCAGGACCTGCCCATGCGCCTGCTTTTCACCTGCCTGCTGGCCGGCCTTGTCGCCGCCTGCAGCACCACACCCCCGGCGACCCCCAAACCCGCCGCGGTGACGGCCCGCTACCAGCCCT
>DASUXS010000427.1:0-7629 GCA_036377855.1 Moraxellaceae bacterium | reverse complement strand
GCGTAGTGCAGGAGTTCCGTACCGACTCGATCCAGGCCGGTTGACTGGCTTTCTGGGTCGCAATGGCATCCGCCGCCGAGACCACCGCGGCGATGTGTTTGTCCATTTCGGCGAGCTCGGCGTCGCTACAGATCATGCGTTCGACATCGGTGGCGGCTTTGCCGCAGTCGAAGCTGGGCGACCACAGCGGCTGCCGGGCCGGCCTGGCTTTGGCCAGGCGTGCGCGGTCGGCGTCAGTCAGCTCGCGCTGCAGCATGAAGGGATCGCGGGCGAAGCCGTCCCGGTCCACATAGAGCAGGCGCCGGCTTTCGCCATCCTTTTCCGTGCTCAGGGACCAAGTTGCCAGCAGGCCGGAGTCGGTGACGACGGTGAGATTAATCTGGTGGTTGGCATTGTCGCGGTCGACGTCTTTCACGGTCAGGCGTCGCCCTCCCAGGCTGAGCCGATAGTCGGCCCCCTGCTTCTCCAGCACCAGTGTGGTGTTGCTGCCAATGAGAATCCAGACACCGGACAGGTCCGTAGGCGCACCGGCCAGGCGTTGCCAGCCCAGGAAGGCCAGGGCGATGAACGCCAAGGCCAGACCGAGCCCACCCGCTATGAGCAGGCGCCTTTTGTTGGAGGGGGAGGAAGGGGCAGAGTTTGGCGTGAGTGTATCTACAGTCATTGTAGTCTTCGTGGCATCCCTATGGCTCGGTGCAAGTCCAACATAGAAGGTCTATTGCAACAGCCTTTGGGCAGAGCATTCAGCCTGTATTGAACCGGCGGGGAGCCTATTGGCTTTCACGGGCGACCGAAACTCATAAAGCCTGAAACTGTGATGGCGTGCGCCATATACAGGGGCTGTATGACCTGAGCAGTATCGAATGTCGGAGTGGATCAGTCATGTCCACCGCTATACCAGCAGGAGGCAGGAGCATCCACGCGATGGAAGCAGTCGGACTTCGTGGCGGTCCAAAGACGTCCAATAATGATCGTTAAAATCCAGCAAATTAGTGTAGGTTTTAGTGTAGGTTTTTGGCGAAAGGATTATTTAAGTAATTGAAAATCATAGCCAACACCCCCTTGCATCATGGGCGTATGGTCTAGGAAGCTGTTTTCGCTGGAGGTCATGATGCGTGTCTTGAAGCTGTCGGTTGCTGCCAAAGGGGCAAATAGTACATTACCGGCCGTACCGGGAGATGGGGGCGGATGGTTGTTTTTTGAGCAGCCATGGCGCCGTGCTTGAGCTGGTTCGACCGTGGCCTGGATTTTTGCTGGCGGCGGCGGGACTGGAAGATACACCTGCCGCAAAACCGCAGGGAAATGATGATGAGGGAGTAAGGCCATGAGCATGGGTGAGCAGTTGCAGTCCGCCCGCCAGGTCCTGCAGGCCATCGCCGGGGAGGAGGCCCTGCATGGCTTTTGCGCGCAGCAATGCCGGGCCCTGGGCTTTGAGTACTTTGTCTATGCGCTGCGCCTGCCCACGCATTTTGCGGAATCGCGCCTGGAGCTCATCAACGGTTACCCGGCGGGGTGGACCCAGCGCTATTTTGAACAGGGCTACCAGGCTTGCGATCCGGTGCTGGGCCATTGCGTGCACGGCGTGGCGCCCCTGCTCTGGCATGAGCTGCAATTGCCACCCGGAAGTGCCGCGCAGCAAATGATGGCCGATGCCGCCGCGCATGGACTGAAAACAGGAATCAGTGTGCCGGTGCATGGTGCCCAAGGGGAGTTGGGCGTGTTCAGCCTGGCCCTGGACCGTGTCCACGATGCCGCCACCGAGGTCCTCATCCGGACGGCCCAACCCTATATCCAGGGGCTGGCGGTTTATCTGCACCAGGCCTTGCTGCGTATCAGCAGCCTGTCCGGGCCGCAGGAGCGTCCCCCGCTGAGTCCGCGCGAGATCGATTGCCTGCGCTGGGCGGCTGATGGCAAGACCTCCTGGGAAATCGGCCAGCTGCTGGAGATGTCCGAGCGCACCGTGAATTTCCATCTCAACAATGCCATCCACAAGCTGGCCGTGAGCAATCGCCAGCAGGCCGTGGCGCGGGCCGCTTTCCAGCGCCTGATAAAACCGCAACCCTTCTAGCCCTGTCAGTTCTGACAGCAGACAAGCCCGGGGCCACTGGTTCCAATACAGGCCCGGCGTGGTATGCGTGAAATGCAGGCAGGTTCATGGTTCGGCGCCGCCTGAGGTCTTAGAGTCAGCATCCCCATGCCCTAGAAGGCAAAATGAACAGGAGCACTGCATATGAGCAAGAGGATTTGCGCCGCTGGATTGATGTTGCTGTCCGGGCTGGCCAGCGCCAAGGGCTGTGAGGACAGCTTTCAGTCCGTGGGCGATGCCCGCAACGGCCTGTTTTTTTCGGCAGAGGTGAAGATGCCGGGCCTGAGCGCCTCCAGTGCCCTGGGGCAGCTGCAGCAGGTGGCCCTGGATGGCGGCTACAAGGTGGGTGGCGAGCTGCTCGCGGGTGGCGCGGGCGAGCTGTATTTCATCCAGGACAGCAATGATCCTGACATCGTGATGCTGGCGCAGGCAGAAAAATCCGGCCGCGTTTCCATCAGCACCAAGCTGGCCCGGGGCCAGAAGACGGATTCTGCCGCCGTGCGCACTGAGTTCTGTTCGCTGCTGGCCAAGCTCAAGACCGGCAAGGAGGGCGATGCCATTGCCGCCGCCGCGCGTGAAAAGACCGGTGTGAATACCGTCACGGATGCCAAGGCAGACAAGCTTTCTGCCGAAATCGGAAAGGTGGTGAAAAAAGCCCTGGGGCCGGTGGCCAGCAAGGGCAACCTGAGCCGGGCCTTGATAGGCACGGGCCCGTCAGCCACCTCCGGTGAATATGCAGAAGCCTTTGCGCCGGTGCGGGCCCGTTACATCGGGAAGAAATACCGGGTTGATGGCCAGGTCTATACCGTCAGCGGCTCGCCGGCCGAGGGCATGGAGGTGAATTATCTGGTGACACAGACACGCGGGCTGCTGGGTGTCCGCCAGGAGTCCCAGTTCAATGACCTCAACTACCAGATCAAGTGCGTGTTTGCGCGCGACCAGGCCAAGTTCTTCCTGACCCTCAGCGAAGGGAATGAAGTCACCCTGGCGGGAACTGTTACCGACATGCAGCCCGGCGGCATGGTGTTGCGTGATTGCCGCCAGGCAAACTGAAGCGTCGACTGCTTCCTGATGGTGAAAAAGCCTGGAGATTCCAGGCTTTTTTTTGCGCCAGGGCTTGTCCTGTCAGGATCAGCCCCGTATCGCCGCCTCAATCACGGCAACATCAATCTTGCGCATGGGCATCATGGCCTCGAAGGCGCGCTTGGCGACATCGCCGCCCTTGGCCATGGCGTCTGTCAGCACGCGCGGCGTGATCTGCCAGCTGATGCCCCATTTATCCTTGCACCAGCCGCACTGGCTTTCCTGTCCGCCGTTGCTGACGATGGCATTCCAGTAGCGGTCGGTTTCCGCCTGGTCTTCGGTGGCGATCTGGAAAGAAAACGCTTCGCTGTGCTTGAAATGGGGGCCACCGTTGAGGCCTATGCAGGGAATGCCGGCCACCACGAATTCAACCGTCAGGATGTTGCCGGCCTTGCCGTCGGGATAGTCGGAGGGGGCCTTGTGAATGGCGCCCAGGCTGCTCTGCGGGAAAAGGCCGGTATAGAAGCGGGCTGCTGCTTCCGCATCGTGCTCATACCACAGGCAGATGGTGTTTTTGTTCATGAGAGTCTCCTTTCTCTTGCGATGTTCCGGGGCCTCTCTTTATACCTCTCCCGGCCGGCAATCCTGAAACGGGTCGGGGAGGGGAGATGTCCCTGGCGATCTGCGGCCGGGGCTGACAAACGCGGCAGCAGAAAGCGTCTGGTTGCCGCCCCTCATAGCGTTTATCGTGTCCCCGTTTTCCCGCGGAAGCTGCACTCATGACCGACCCCATCACCGACCTGGCCGCCCGCCTGGGCGCTGCACTCAACGCCGCCGCTGCCACAGTTACCACCGCTGAGTCCTGCACGGGTGGCGGTATCGCCGAAGCATTGACGCGTATTCCGGGCAGCTCCGCCTGGTTCGGCCAGGGCTGGATCACCTATTCCAACGATGCCAAGCGTCGCGAGCTGGGCGTGGACCACGCCGTGCTGCGTCGCCAGGGGGCGGTCAGCGAAGAAGTGGTTTTGCAGATGGCCGCCGGTGCCCGGGATCGTGCCGACAGCACATGGGCGGTGGCCGTCAGCGGTATTGCCGGGCCTGATGGCGGCTCGGCGGACAAGCCGGTGGGTACGGTGTGGCTGGCCTGGGCCGGGCCGGAGGGCGTGGTGGCCGAGCGCTGCCTGTTTGCCGGGGACCGCGAGGCGGTGCGCCGGCAGACCATTGAAAAAGCTCTCTCGGGCCTGTTGCTGCAAATGGGTGTTGCCAGCCCGCAGTGACTGTGCGAAAGTACAGCACTGTTCGCATGGACAGCCTTGTGGCGCCGCCTGAACATGAAGCCCGTAACGTAACGATTTCGCCAGACCAAGAGGATGCGATGATGGACGAGAACAAACAGAAGGCCCTTTCCGCCGCCCTTTCCCAGATTGAAAAGCAGTTCGGCAAAGGCTCCGTGATGCGCCTGGGGGACCACCCCGCCGCCGGCGCCATTCCCTCCATCTCCACCGGCTCCCTGGGCCTGGATATAGCCCTGGGCATAGGCGGCCTGCCGCGCGGCCGTATCGTTGAAATCTATGGTCCGGAATCCTCCGGTAAAACCACCCTGACCCTGCAGGTGATCGCCGCCTGCCAGCGCGCCGGTGGCACCGCCGCCTTCGTGGACGCTGAGCATGCACTGGATCCTTCCTATGCCGGCAAGCTGGGCGTGCGCGTGGAAGACCTGCTGGTGTCGCAGCCGGACACCGGTGAACAGGCCCTGGAAATCACTGACATGCTGGTGCGTTCCGGCGCCGTCGACGTCATCGTGGTCGACTCCGTGGCGGCGCTGACGCCGCGTGCGGAAATCGAAGGCGAAATGGGCGACTCCCATATGGGCCTGCAGGCCCGCCTGATGTCCCAGGCCCTGCGCAAGATCACCGGCAATATCAAACGCTCCAACACCCTGGTCATCTTCATCAACCAGATCCGCATGAAGATCGGCGTCATGTTCGGCAACCCCGAAACCACCACCGGCGGCAACGCGCTCAAGTTCTACGCCTCGGTGCGCATGGACATCCGTCGTACCGGCGCGGTGAAGGAGGGCGAGGAAGTGGTGGGCTCGGAAACCCGCGTCAAGGTCGTCAAGAACAAGGTGGCGCCGCCCTTCAAGGAAGCCGAATTCCAGATCCTTTACGGCCACGGCATCAACCGCCTGGGCGAAGTGGTGGACCTGGGCGTCAAGCTGGGCCTGGTCGAGAAGTCCGGTGCCTGGTACGCCTACCAGGGCAGCAAGATCGGCCAGGGCAAGAGCAATGCCTGCAAGTTCCTGGAAGAAAATCCTGCCGTGGCCCAGGACATCGAGCGCCAGGTCCGCGAACAGCTGATTGGTGACGTGGCGCCGGTGCCGGCCGCCGACTCGGATGACGAGTACGATGAAGCGGAACTCGGCGCCTGAGTCCCGCCCCGCGGCGGAGGTGGATGACACCTCCGCCGCCCTCACGCCCGACGCGGTGCGTGGCCGTGCCCTGGCCATGCTGACGCGGCGGGAGCATTCCCGGGTCGAGCTCGAGCGCAAGCTCGGCGGACTGGGGGCCGAGGCTCCCCTCGTGGCCGAGGTGCTGGACGAGCTTGCCGAGCGCCGGCTGCAGTCCGACGACCGCTTTGCCGAGGTCCTGGTGCGCAGCCGGGTCCAGAAGGGCTACGGTCCCCGTTCCATCGCCGCCGACCTCCGGGCCCGTGGCCTGGATGCCGAGCAGGTGGCGGCCGCCCTGGCCGCCAGCGGACATGACTGGTCGGAGCGCTGCATCGAGGTGCGCCAGTCCCGCTTCGGCCGGCAGTTGCCGACCGACCCCCGCGAGAAGGCCCGCCAGCTGCGCTTCCTGCAGTACCGCGGCTTCAGTGGCGCCGACTGCGCCCGCGCCCTGCGCTGCGAGGTCCCAGGGGAGGATTGAGTCCGGGCGGTGGCAGCCCCCGTGCTTGGCTGGCGGGCTCGCTTCTACCACCCTCGGGAGCCCCATCCCCCGCCTGCCGGTTTGCCCCCAAAACCCTCCTTTTCCCCTACGAATCAGGCGCTTGTGCCGGTATAATCCGCGGTCTTTTGGCGCCGTCCGGGACTGGATCCGGGTGGCCTTGTCCGGAGCCCTGCATGAAAAGCGCCGCCATTCGCGAAGCCTTTCTCCGTTTCTTCGAAGAAAAGGGTCACACCCGTGTGGCCTCGAGCTCGCTGATTCCCGTGAACGACCCGACCCTGCTGTTCACCAACGCGGGCATGAACCAGTTCAAGGACTGCTTCCTCGGCCTGGACAAGCGCGCCTATACCCGCGCCGTATCCTCGCAGAAGTGCGTGCGCGCCGGCGGCAAGCACAACGACCTCGAGAACGTGGGCTACACCGCGCGCCACCACACCTTCTTCGAGATGCTGGGCAACTTCAGCTTCGGCGATTACTTCAAGCGCGACGCCATCAGCTATGCCTGGGAATTCCTGACCTCGCCGAAGTGGCTGGCGATCCCGTCCGAGAAGCTCTGGGTCACCGTCTACGCCACCGACGACGAGGCCTACGCGATCTGGAACAACGAGGTCGGCGTGCCCGCCGAGCGCATCGTCCGCATCGGCGACAACAAGGGCGCGCAGTACGCCTCCGACAACTTCTGGGCCATGGGCGACACCGGTCCCTGCGGTCCCTGCACCGAGATCTTCTACGATCACGGCCCTGACGTGGCCGGTGGCCCCCCGGGCTCCCCCGAGGAAGATGGCGACCGCTATATCGAGATCTGGAACAACGTGTTCATGCAGTTCAACCGCACCGCGGACGGTGTGCTGCATCCGCTGCCCGCGCCCTCGGTGGACACCGGCATGGGCCTGGAGCGCATCTCCGCGGTCATGCAGCATGTGCATGCCAACTACGAGATCGACCTGTTCCAGTCGCTGCTGGACTCCGCCGCCGCCGCGATCGGCTGCCGGAACGAAGGCCAGGCCTCGCTCAAGGTTGTCGCCGACCACATCCGTTCCTGCTCTTTCCTGATCGCCGACGGTGTCATCCCCTCGAACGAAGGCCGTGGCTACGTGCTGCGTCGCATCATTCGCCGCGCCTGCCGCCACGGCAACAAGCTCGGCGCCAGCGGCCCCTTCTTCCACAAGATCGTCGCCGCGCTAGCGGCCGAGATGGGCGAGGCCTATCCCGAGCTGCGCGCGCAGCAGGCGCATATCGAGCGCACGCTGAAGGGCGAGGAAGAGCAGTTCGCCAAGACCCTGGAGCAGGGTCTCAAGATCCTCGAGCAGGACCTGGCCGGCCTCAAGGGCGCCGTCATCCCCGGCGAGACCGTGTTCCTGCTCTATGACACCTACGGCTTCCCGGTCGACCTCACCGCCGACATCGCGCGCGAGCGCAATCTCTCGGTGGACGAGGCCGGCTTCGAGAAGGCGATGGAAGCGCAGCGCGAACGCTCGCGCGCGTCCTCGGCCTTCGACCTGGACTACAACTCGCTGATCAAGGTCGACACCGACACCGCCTTCACCGGCTACGACAGCGTCAAGGGCAGCGGCC
>DASUXS010000426.1:0-2644 GCA_036377855.1 Moraxellaceae bacterium | reverse complement strand
TGGATGCGGAACAGCGCCGCCAGGGCGTGGAAGTGGCGGTGGCGGGCGTGGCCTGAGGGATTATCAAGCCTGGTTTGAAGATGTTTTCAGGCTTGCCGGCATTATCAATGCCGGCTCATGGAGGCAGAATTCCCCGCATCTGCCTTCCGAGTCCTGATCATGCGAATCGCTTTGTATGCGCTGGCCGCCAGCGCCTTTGCCATAGGCACCACTGAATTCGTCATCATGGGCATACTGCCCGATGTCGCCCGCGACCTGGGCGTCAGCCTGCCCGCTGCCGGCTGGCTGGTCAGCGGCTACGCCCTGGGCGTGGCTGTGGGTGCACCGCTGATGGCCGTGCTCACCAACGGCCTGCGCCGCAAGACCGCGCTGCAGTTACTCATGCTGCTTTTCATCGTCGGCAATCTCTGCAGTGCACTGGCCGGCAGCTATAGCGGCGTACTCATCTCGCGCATCATCACTTCCTTCACGCATGGCGCCTTTTTCGGCATCGGCTCTGTCGTGGCGGCAGGCCTGGTGGCGCCGGAACGCCGTGCCAGTGCCGTGGCCCTGATGTTTTCCGGGATCACCCTGGCCAATGTCATCGGCGTACCGCTGGGCACGCTGATAGGCCAGGCTTTCGGCTGGCGCGCCACTTTCTACGGCGTCACGGCATTGGGAGTGATGGCGCAGCTGGCCCTGTGGTTCCTCATCCCCGCAAAGCTGCAGGCGGATGAAGAAAAAATCAGCATGCGCCGCGAAATGGGCGTATTGCGCCAGCCGCTGGTGCTGATTGCCTTGCTGACCACGGTGATGGGCTTTGGTGGGGTATTTGCCGTCCTCACCTACATCACGCCGCTGCTGCAGGAAGTGTCCGGTTTTTCCGACAGGGCCGTGGCCGGCATCCTGCTGCTCTTCGGTGTCGGTCTGACCGTCGGCAATCTCTGGGGCGGTCGCCTGGCCGACAAGCACCCGCTGCAGGCCCTGCGCCTGGAGCTGGTTGCCCTGGCACTGATCATGGCGCTGCTGAGCTTCGTGCTGAAAATCCAGTGGCTGACGATTGCCACCATCTTCGCCTGGGGCGTGGCCGCTTTCGCCACCGCGCCGGCCCTGCAGATGCAGATCGTGACCCAGGCCAGCGCCGCGCCCAATCTCGCCGCCACGCTGAACATCGGTGCTTTCAATGTCGGCAATGCGCTAGGCGCCTGGCTGGGTGGGCTGATGCTCATCAGCGGCCATGGCCTCACCGCCCTGCCTTGGGCGGCAGCCGCGATGGCAGTGGCAGCCTTGCTGCTGGTGCTGCTCAGCCAGCAGCTGGAGAAAGCGGCGGCACCCGTAGCGCAGGTTTGCGAACAGGAAGGCTGAACGGTTCCCGTACCCCGGAAAAAGAAAAGCCCGGCAAATGCCGGGCTTTTCTTTTCAGGCAGGCCTCAAGGACAGCAAGGCATGCCGCCCACGCAGCAGGCCGCGCCTGCCACACAGCAGGCGCCAACCGCCAGGGCCAGCGGGGAAGTCACCAGGGCGGCGACTGCTACGGAAACACGCAGGATCATAGCTTTCATAAAAACCTCGTCAGTTGTTCAGATGCATTTTTCAGACAGGAAAAATGTCTGACCTCGGAGGTTTCCAGATGGATTTTTCATCGCGGCTGCTAAAAGCCAGCACAGCAGGCACCAGCAGTCGCGGATTTTCGCGGTAACCCGGCAAGCCCTGGGCAAGCGGTATGGCCGGGGCAATGGCAAAACAGGAAGCGCAGGCCAGCTGTTCGGACAGGCAGGCGGCATAGCCTTCATCGCAGCAATCCGTCACTGACGCCCAGGCACTGCCCGCTGCTGATACCAGCAGCGCCAGCACCAGGCCCAGCATGGCCAGCTTGCGCGAAAAGAAAGAAGACATGGACGTCCTGTGATCCGGAAAAAACAGCATGGGTATTGGCCGGCTCAGGCCGGCCAGGCCCGTTGCAACACGGCCTTGAAATCCGTGTCACCTGCCAAGGCACCATAGTTATGCAGGCCCGCCGTGGCCAGCCGGCTGCGACAGAAGGCATCCGCCACCGCCGAAGGCGCATGCTGCACCAGCAGCGCGGCCTGCAGGGCCAGGGCCATGCGGTCGACTACGTCACGGCCCCGCACTTCAAAATCCGAGGGGTCGGCAAAGGCTTTGAGCAGCGTGGCGACATGCGTATCCAGCAGGGCATGTCCGCCTTTGGCTTTCTTCAACTCAGCCACAAAAGCTTCCACCACGGCCGGCGTCTTCTGCATGGCGCGCAGCACATCCAGGCACTGCACATTGCCGCTGCCTTCCCAGATGGCGTTGATCGGCGCTTCGCGGTACAGGCGCGGATAGGGGCTGTCTTCCATCACGCCGCTGCCGCCGATGCATTCCATGGCCTCGTAGGCATGGTTGGGGGTGCGCTTGCAGATCCAGTATTTGCCGACGGCGGTGGCGATGCGGACCATCAGTTCTTCATGCTCGTCGGTGGCGCGGTGATCCATGGCGTGGGCCATGCGCATGGTCAGGGTGACGGCGGCTTCGCTTTCCAGCGCCAGGTCGGCCAGCACGTTCTGCATCAGCGGCTGCTCGGCCAGCAGCGCACCGAACGCGCGGCGGTGCCGGACGTGGTGCACCGCCTGGGTCAGCGCCGCCCGCACGGTGGCGGCCGAGC
>DASUXS010000425.1:0-4468 GCA_036377855.1 Moraxellaceae bacterium | reverse complement strand
GCAGCATGCCTTCTACCAGCTGCTGCACCAGGGCACTCAGGCTGTCTCCAGTGATTTCATCGCACCGGTGCGCCGCTACCACGAGCACCAGAAGAGCAGCGAGCTGCAGGTGCAGCACCAGCTGGCCCTGGCCAACTGCCTGGCGCAGTCGCGCGTGCTCATGCTGGGCGACGATTGCGTGGCGGGCGGCGATGCCGCGCCGCAGTTCCGCCGCTACCGCGGCAACCAGCCCTCCACCACGCTGCTGCTGGACGAACTCAATCCCTACACGCTGGGCGCCCTGGTGGCGCTGTATGAACACAAGGTCTTCGTGATGTCCGTGGTCTGGGATATCAATCCCTTCGACCAGTGGGGCGTGGAGCTGGGCAAGAAGATTGCCGACAGCACCTATCTCGCGCTGCAGGCTGGCCTGGTCGGCAAGTTCGATGCCTCCACCGAGGCGCTGCTGGCGCGCATACGCGTCACCGGCCGGGAGGAATGACATGAGGATCAGTGTTTACGGCAACACGCATTACGCCTGGGTGACGGCCGCCAAGCTGGCGGAAAAAGGCAACCAGATCGCGCTCTGTGTGCATGCCGAGGAAAACGTCACGGCCTTTGACGCCGGACGCGAAGCCATGCTGCCCGAGCTGCTGGAAGAGCAGAAGCTGGCCGGACGCCTGACCATACAGATAGGCTGCCGCGGCCAGGGCCAGGTGCATCTGCTGGCGGATGAGTACACCGAGCCTGCGCTGCGTGCTGCCATACAGCCCATTCTTGCCGCCATGCAGGGCGACATCTTCGTGCTGGTGCTGACGCCCATGCCGGTGGGCACCTTGCAGCGCATCCAGCGCGACATGGACAACATCCTGGCCGGCGAAGGCAGCGACCTCCGTGCCTATCTGGCGGCCCTGCCGCTGTTCATACGCGAAGGCACGGCGCTGGCGGATTTCGAGCGGCCGCAGCTTTTCCTGCTGGGCTCCGAGGACAAACCTGTCATCGACTGCGTGCAGAACTTCATGCGGCCCTTCATGCGCCAGGCGCATGAGGTCATGGTGGTGCCGGTGGCGGCTGCCGAGATGATCAAGTTCAGCATCAATGCCATGCTGGCCACGCGCATCAGCTTCATGAACGAGATGGCGGCGCTGGCGGAAAAAGTGGGCGTGGACATCGAGCTGGTGCGGCAGGGCATGGCGGCGGACCCGCGTGTGGGCCGCGACTACCTGCAGGCCGGTTGTGGCTTCGGCGGCCCGAGCTTCTCCGGCGATCTGCTCAGCCTGGCGCGCACCATCAAGGAAGAGCTGGACACCGAGGGCCTGATCGAAACCGTGCTCAGCATCAATGAGTCGCAGAAGGAAATCCTGTTCCGCAAGATCTGGCGTTTCTTCCGCGGCAACCTGGCCGGACGTACCGTGGCCATCTGGGGGGCGGCCTTCAAGCCTGGCGCCTCCAGCGTGAACAATTCGGTGGTGCATCCCCTGCTGCAGGCACTTTGGGCACAGGGCTGCCGCACCTGCGTATACGATCCTCTGGCGCGCGAGGCCCTGGAAAAAGTCTATCCCGGCCAGGAGCTGCTGGCGTTTGCCGACTCTGCCATGGCGGCAGCGCGCGGTGCGGATGCCCTGGCGCTGGTCACCGCCTGGGATGAATTCTGGAGTCCGGATTTTGACGAGCTGGCCGTGGTCATGCGCCAGCCCGTGATTTTCGACGGTCGCAATGTCTACGAGCCAGAGCAGATGCAGGCGGCGGGCTTCCGCTATTTCGGCATCGGTCGTGGTGAAGGCATCTGAGAGGCGTATCAGGAAGAGGGCATGGCAATGAAAGTGCTGGTGACCGGCGGAGCCGGCTATATCGGATCGCATACCTGTATCGAGCTGCTGGCCTGCGGCCACGAGGTGGTCGTGGTCGACAACCTCAGCAACAGCAAACCGGAATCGCTGATACGCGTACGCGAGATCACCGGCCGCGATTTTCCCTTCCACCCGGTGGATGTGCGTGACAAAACTGCCCTGCAGGCCATCTTCCGCAGTGAGAAGCCGGATGCCGTCATCCATTTCGCCGGCTACAAGGCCGTGGGTGAGTCGGTGGCCAAGCCGCTGATGTATTACGACAACAATCTCGTCAGTACATTGGTCTTGCTTGAAGTCATGCGGGAGGCTGGCTGCACGAACCTGGTCTTCAGTTCCTCCGCCACGGTCTACGGCATTCCCGATGTGGTGCCGCTGACCGAAAGTGCCGCGCTCAGTGCCATCAATCCCTATGGCCGCACCAAGCTGATGATAGAGGACATGCTGCGCGACATTGCCGCTTCCGATGCCTCCTGGCGCATGGCCCTGCTGCGCTATTTCAATCCGGTGGGCGCGCATGCCAGCGGCCGTATCGGCGAAGATCCCAACGGCATTCCCAACAACCTCATGCCCTTCATCACACAGGTGGCGGTGGGGCGCCTGCCGCAGCTGCGCGTGTTCGGTGGCGATTACGACACCCCTGACGGCACCGGGGTGCGCGACTACATCCATGTCGTCGACCTGGCGCTGGGCCATGTGAAGGCCCTGGAATGGCTGGCGCAGGGACCGGCCGCGGCCGGTGCCACGCCCATCAATCTCGGCACCGGTACCGGCTATTCCGTGCTCGACATGATCCGGGCTTTTGAGGCGGCGTCGGGCAAAAAGATTCCCTACGAAATCGTCGCACGCCGTCCCGGCGATGCCGCCAGCTGCTATGCCGATCCGGTGTATGCAGAAACGCTGCTGGGCTGGAAGGCAGGGCGCAGCGTGGAAGACATGTGCCGGGACTCCTGGCGCTGGCAGTCCGGCAATCCCGAGGGCTACCGCTGATCATGCCGGCCACATTGCGCACGCTGCTGCGTGCGGCCTTTGTGATCTGCCTGGCGGCCGTGCTCTATCTGGCGCTGGATCCCCGGCCTGTCTTCGCGGGCACGGACTCGGACAAGGTCAACCACGTCATCGCCTTCTTCACCCTCGCCGTGCTGCTGCGCCTGGGCTGGCCGCAATACCGCATCGTCCTGGCCCTGCTGGGGCTGGTCGGGCTGGGAGCGCTGATCGAGGTCCTGCAATATTTCATCGGGCGTGATGCCGCCTTTGGCGACCTGCTGGCGGATGCCCTCGGGCTGCTGCTGGGCACGGCCGCCACGATGATCTTCCGCCTGCATCCCCCGGCCTCCCTGGGCCCGGACTGAGTGCTCCGGGCTTAACCGGATGTGACGCTGTTTCTGGCATGAATTGTCCTTGCCGGGAACCCGCGCCGGTAGCAGCATGGCCGCTCACACGGTCTGCACAAGACCGCAAGCACACAAGAACAACAGGGACTCCTCATGCCGGCCAACCACCTGCTTGCCATCGACCAGGGCACGACCAGCACCCGCGCCATCGTCTTCGACGCCACCGGCAAGCCCCTGGCTTCGCACCAGCTGGAATTCCGCCAGCATTTCCCCGCCGACGGCTGGGTGGAACACGATGCCCTGGAGATCTGGTGGACGGTGGAAAGCGTCTGCCGCGAAGCCATGCGCAAGGCCGGGCTCAATGCCCGCGACATCGCCGGCATAGGCATCACCAACCAGCGCGAAACCACGGTGCTCTGGGATCGCGCCACCGGCACGCCGCTGCATAACGCCATCGTCTGGCAGGACCGGCGCACGGCTTCGGTCTGCGAACAGCTCAAGGGCGGTGGCCATGAGGCACAGGTGCAGGAAAAAACCGGCCTGCTGCTGGATCCGTATTTCTCCGCCACCAAGCTGGCCTGGCTGCTGGATCATGTCGACGGCGCGCGGGCACGTGCGGAAAAAGGCGAACTGGCTTTCGGCACCATCGATACCTGGATCCTGTGGAAGCTCACCGGTGGCCGTTCGCACGCCACCGATGCCAGCAATGCCTCGCGCACGCTGATCTTCAATATTGAAAAGCAGGCTTGGGATGATGAGCTGCTGGCGCTGTTCCGCATTCCGCGCAGCCTGCTGCCCGAGGTGAAGGATTCCAGCGCGGATTTCGGCAGCACGACAGCGGACTTCCTGGGGGCGCCCATCACCATAGGCGGTATCGCCGGCGACCAGCAGGCGGCGCTGATAGGCCAGGCCTGCTTTACCCCGGGCATGGTGAAAAGCACCTATGGCACGGGCTGTTTCATGGTGATGAATACCGGCCACAAGATCGTGCGTTCGCAGAACCGCCTGCTGTCCACGGTGGCCTATCGCCTGAACGGCAAAGCCGTGTATGCCATCGAGGGCAGCATTTTCGTGGCAGGGGCCACCATCCAGTGGCTGCGTGATGGTCTCAAGCTCATCGGCAATGCCTCGGAAACCGAAGCCATCGCGCAGCGCACCGATGATGCGCGCGGTGTTTATCTTGTGCCGGCTTTCACGGGGCTGGGCGCGCCGTACTGGGACCCGCATGCGCGTGGCGCCATCCTGGGCCTGACGCGTGACACCGGCATCAGCGAGATCGTGACGGCAGGCCTGCAATCCGTGTGCTTC
>DASUXS010000424.1:0-5904 GCA_036377855.1 Moraxellaceae bacterium | reverse complement strand
ATCCACGTGCCGGCGATAAAAAGCACCCACGGGATAATGCGCATAGTGCGCCTCGAATTCCTGCAGCCCTAAAAAGAGCTCACGGTTCAGGGCCTGGCGCAGGCCTTCCATCCAGTGCAGGTATTGCACACCAGCCGGCATGTCCTCGCGCAACCAGCACAGGCCATCGCCGCGCACCGCCGCCTCGCGATGCAGGCCCTCGCCGCGGCCGATACGGGCCGGAGCAAAGGCATGATGCAGCAGCAGGGCCTGGGCTTCCGCCGCCAGCGGCTGCCACCAGTCCACCGGCGCCGCCGCGGGCAGCACGACATGGCCGGGCCCGGCCAGGGCGTCGGCCACGGCCCGCCAGTCGGTGGCCGGCAAGTCTGTCCTGTCATTCTCCGCCGCAGGCATTATCATTCGCGCTCTGTCCGTCACCGCATATCCCGCCTGAGCACACCTTAGGCACTCCGAGGCTGTCCTGCCATGAATTACCGCCACCATTTCCATGCCGGGAATTTCGCCGATGTGGTGAAGCACATCCTGCTGCTGGGCCTGCTGGAAAGCCTGCAGCGCAAGGACACGCCCTACTGCTATATCGACACGCATGCCGGCTGCGGCCTCTACGACCTGGGCGCCAGCGCCGCCCAGCGCACCCTGGAATTCAAGACCGGCATCAGCCGCGTCAAAGCCGCCGAAGGCACGGTGCCGCCCCTGGTGCAGGATTATCAAAAGGCCGTGGCAGCGCTGCAAGCCGAGCGCGGCGGTTTCTGGTATCCGGGCTCGCCCTGGCTGGCGCGGCATATGGCGCGTGAACAGGACAGGCTGGTGCTGATGGAGCTGCATCCCGAAGATGCGGAAATCCTGAAAGACGCTTTCCCGCGCGACAGCCGCCTGGCGGTGCATGCCCGCAATGCCTATGAAGGCCTGCCGGCCCTGGTGCCGCCCAGGGAAAAACGTGGCCTGGTGCTGATCGATCCGCCCTACGAAGAAGAGCGCGATGACTATGCCCCGGTGGTGGAACTGCTGGCGAAAGCCCATGCGAAATGGCCGACCGGCATGTATGCGATCTGGTTCCCCATCAAGGACCATCACGCCATCACGCGTTTCTACCGCCGCCTGCGCAATACCGGCATCCAGAAAATGCTGACCACGGAACTGTGCGTGCTGCCGCCGGACAACCAGCTGGGCCTGAATGGCACGGGCATGGTGATCGTGAATCCGCCCTACCAGTTTGCCGATACGGCAACCAAGGTGCTGGCCTGGCTGAAGCCGGTGCTGTCGGAGCATCCGCAGGCCAGCATGAAGGTAGAATGGCTGAACGGGGAAAGCGCCCCGGTCAAAAAGACACCCATCGACAAATTCGCGGAATAACCAGCTCCATCCCCCAGTTTCATCGTCATCCCCGCGCAGGCGGGGATCTCCCTGGTGTACAGCGGGCTTTGCTATTGCTGAGACTGCGGGTTTCTTTTCGCCAACCCTGTATGCGCACGCTGGGCTTTGCTTTTGCACTGCCCGGGAGCGCGGGGATTCGGACCCAATCTCGCCTAACGGTAAAGTGCTCCGACTGGGTTGCTCCCGTTGCTAATTAAACTAGGGCGGTGCGCCTCCCGCGGGGCCCTATTTCTTTTTTCTCACATCCTCGCGCAGCGAGGTGAACGTCGGCTCTGCCGACGGCCCGAAGGGTGAGGCCGTAGGCCGAATAAAAAAAGAAATAGGGGAAAGAAAAGTTGGCCCCTGCGGGGGGCTCTGGCCTGTGCTACCGGGGTCACTACTTGAAGGCCGCATCGGTTGCGACAACACTGACAGAGCTACCAACCCCACTGTCGCCCCGGCGAAGGCCGGGGCCCAGCGTCTTTAGCGGCGCCTGAATCAGCAGCTGGCTCAGCCCCGCTCCGCCTGCTGCCATGCCGGCATCCACGCAGGCAATCGATCGCCCACGACAAGAAAGCTGCCATTGCGCAAAGTATTGCGCTGGTTGTAACGGAAGGGCCGGCCCTGCTCATCCACCAACGCGCCACCGGCCTCCTCGACCACCACCTGTCCCGCCGCCGTATCCCACTCCATGGTCGGACCGAAACGCGGATACGCATCCGCCAGTCCTTCAGCAACAGCGCATATCTTGAAAGCAGAGCCCGCAAGTGCCAGCTCCACGGAGCCAAGTTCGCGGCTGACGATTTCGCAGAAGGCGAGATCGCGGGCGCCGCGATGGCGGCGACTGGCAACGACACGGAAAGCGGAAGCAGGAAAGGCCGAAGCCCGAAGGCGGGTGCTGACACCATCTTCTTCACGGAAGGCCCCCGCACCGCGGGCTGCCATATAGGCGATGCCGGTGACAGGTGAATAAACGATGCCCAGCACCGCCTCATGGTTTTCCACCAGCGCGATATTGATGCTGAATTCATCGTTACGGGCGATGAATTCCTTGGTGCCGTCCAGCGGGTCCACCAGCCAGCAGCGCGGCCAGGAGAGACGGTCGACGAAATGGCTTTCATCGCACTCTTCGGAAATCACCGGAATGTCGGGAGTCAGTTCCTGCAGGCCGGGGACGATGCGGCGATTGGCGGCAAGATCGGCAGCGGTCAGCGGCGAGTCATCTTCTTTATGCTGCACATTCCAGCGCGACTCGTCGCGATAGATGGCCATGATGTCTTCACCGGCCTGCTGTGCCAGGGCCAGCACTGCGGGCAGCAGGGTGGACCAGTCAGAGGCCATGTTTTTCTCCACGGGCACGCAGCAGCTCACGCACCATGTACAGGGCCGCGATAGAACGCGCCTCGTTCAATTCTTCGCGCCAGACCCAGTCGTCCAGCTCCGACAATTTCATGGGCAGCACTTCTATGGGTTCGGGTTCGTCACCCTCAAGACGCGAGGCATAAAGCCCTTCGGCCAGCACCACGGTCAGGCGCGAACCCATATAGCTGGGTGACAGCGTCAGCTCTTTCAGCGGCGTGAGCCGGCGCGCACCGTGGCCGGTTTCTTCCTGCAGCTCGCGGTTGGCGCCCTGCTCCAGGGTTTCATCAGCCTCCAGCGCGCCCTTGGGCAGGCCCAGGGTGTAGGTCTCGAGGCCGGCGCCGTACTCGCGGATCATGAGCACGGTGTCGCCGTCATCCTGCAGGGCCACCACCATCACCGCCGTCACCGGTGGCGTACGCAGGCGCTCGTAGACACGCTGCACGCCGTTGGAGAAGCGCAGGTGCAACTCCTCCACCGTGAAGAAGCGGCTTTTCGCCACCACGCTTTTCTTCAGAATCTCAGGCAGCTTTGCCATACTGTGACCCAACCCTTGCCTGACCGAAGTATATGATGCCCGCCACCATCGACTGGAACCGTATCGACACTGTGCTCCTGGACATGGATGGTACCCTGCTGGACCTCTATTTCGACAACCGCTTCTGGCTGCAGCACCTGCCGGGCGTCTATGCCCGCGAGCGCGGCCTGACGCCGGAAGCGGCGCACCAGGAACTGGTGGAACGTTTCGGCCGCGAACAGGGCCGGCTCAACTGGTATTGCGTGGATTTCTGGAGCGCTGAGCTGGGCCTGGACATAGGCAGCCTCAAGCATGATCTCGTCGACCTGATACAGCCCCGCCCGGGTGCCATCGCCTTCCTGCAGGCTGTCGTGGACAGCGGCCGCCGCGCCTGGCTGGTGACCAATGCCCATCATAAAAGCCTGTCCCTGAAACTGACGCGCTCGCCCCTGTCACAATATTGCGAACGCATCATCTGCTCGCATGATTTCCGCGAGCCCAAGGAATCCGATGCCTTCTGGCCGGCACTGCAGGCGCGCGAGCCCTTTGACCCGGCACGCGCCCTGTTCATAGACGACAGCGAATCGGTGCTGGCGGCGGCGGAACGTTTCGGCATAGGCCAGCTGCTCACCATCGCCCAGCCCGACAGCCAGCGCCCCGCGCGAGAGGGCCTGAAATTCCCGGTGCTGCACCACTTCCACGACATCCTGCCGTCATGAGTGAAGAAGGCGAAGGCCGCGTCCGTATCGACAAATGGCTGTGGGCGGCGCGCTTCTATAAAACCCGTGCCCAGGCCAAGGAAGCCATTGAAGGCGGCAAGGTGCATTGCGAAGGCTTGCGCGTGAAGGTGAGCAAGGAGGTGAAGCTGGGTATGGTCTTCACGCTGCGCCAGGGTTTTGATGAGAAGACGGTGGTAGTGAAGGCCTTGTCGGAAGTGCGTGGGCCGGCGACGGTGGCGCAGACCTTGTATGAGGAAACAGCGGAGAGCATTGAGGCACGGGCTTTACGGCAGCAGGAGCGCAAGGACCAGAACCTGGCGCATCCGGATCATAGGCCGAATAAGAAAGAGCGGCGGCAGATTCATAAGTTCAAGGATAGTTGGGAGTAGCAGTTTCGCTCATCCACCCGTTCGCCCTGAGCTTGTCGAAGGGCGGGTTAAAATCCAACAGCAATGCTGCGCCATAAGCCGTCAAAGACGCTGGGCCCCGGCCTTCGCCGGGGCGACAGTTGAGTTAGTAGCTGGGGGTTGTGTTTGGAGCCCATAAAAAAAAGCCAGCAGCTGCCGGCTTTTTTTATTCGCGCATTCAAAGCACGCGGGATTCGATATCCAGTTCGTTCAGGCGCAGGCGCAGCACATCACCGCTACGCAGGGCGGCGACGCCCTCGGGTGTGCCTGTCATCACCACATCACCCGGCTCCAGGGTGAAGATGCTGCTGATATGCGCCAGCAGCTTGAGCACCGACGCAATCATGTCCGCGCTATGCCCCTGCTGCCGGACTTCGCCGTTCACATCCAGCGTGAAGCGCACATCCGTGAAATCACCGAAGGCATCGGGCGCCAGGAAAGGGGCCATGGGCGCGGCACCGTCAAAGGCCTTGGCGATTTCCCAAGGCAGGCCTTTTTTCTTGAGCTCGTTCTGCTGGTCGCGCAGCGTCAGGTCCAGGCCCAGCGTCACGCCAGCAATCGCGGCCCAGCATTCCGGGGTATTGGCGTTTTTCAGCGTCTTGCCGATGAGCACGCTGATTTCCGTTTCATGGTGGCATTCACCACGGCCTTCCGGAATCGCGAAGCCGCCTTCAAGGGGCAGCAGGGCCGTGGCCGGCTTCATGAACAGGATGGGGGTTTCCGGCACGGCATTGCCCAGCTCTTTGGCATGCGCGGCGTAATTGCGGCCTACGCAGACCAGTTTGCCCACCGGCAGCGAGCAGGGCGTGCCATCCAGGAAAGTGTGCGCGTATTTCATGCTGCCGCCCTTGTCATGCCCTGAGAGCGTGTTCCACCAGGAACACACGGTCTTCGCCGAAATAGAGATCGTCACCCACGAACAGCGTGGGTGCACCGAAGGCACCGCGACGCACGGCGTCTTCGGTATTGGCCTTGAGCTTTTCCTTGTTGGCCTCATCCGCCGCGGCGGCCAACAGTTCGGCCGGCAGCAGTTCAGCCAGCACGACGGCATCGCCGATATTGCGGTTCTGGCCCCAGTAGGCGGCGAACAGGCGCAGCGCCAGTTCCTTCACCTGCGCCGGCTCGGCGGCGCAGAGCGCGCGCATGGCCGTCAAGGAATTCGCCGGGAAGGTGCTGGGGAACTGATAGGGCGTTTCGTAATAGTCGAAAAGACGCTTGAGGTCCTGGGCCATGTAGGCGCCCTTGGCCGGCACGGAAATCGGCGGCTGGTTGCCGGTGGCCTTGAACACGCCGCCCAGGAAGAAGGGACGCCATTCCGCCTGCTGCAACACCGGCGAACGCGCCACCTGCACGGCGGCGACATAGCTGTAGGGACTGACGACATCAAAAAAGAATTCGACCTTGCGGCTCATGGTTTCAACCCTGTTTTTTATTATTGCGACGCTGGGTGACGATGAGGATCACCGTCACGACCAGAGCAGCCAGCGGAAAGTAGATCAGACCATGCGGCATGGGGCCTCCGGCTTTGGTTCTCGTAGGAGCGGCTTCA
>DASUXS010000423.1:0-6367 GCA_036377855.1 Moraxellaceae bacterium | reverse complement strand
GGAGAGGGTTAGGGTGAGGGGATTACGACGAAGGCCTGTGCAAGATTCCCCTCACCCCAGCCCTCTCCCGGAGGGAGAGGGAGAAGATCGTGCAGAGTGAGAGTGATCAGGTCAGAAATCCGCATACCCCGCATCCGTCATGATCAGCAAGGCCAGTGCCGCATTGCCGTTGTTATCCAGCGCCAGCGATCCCCGGAACCGGTAAAGACGGCGCATGCCGTTATCCTTGCGGCACAGCACCAGCTCCAGCCCGCGCATGGTTTCCCCCCGCAGGATGCGCATCAGCGGCCAGTCACTGAACTGCAGCACATGCCCGTTGGGCAGGCGCAGCTCGAACAGCGACAGCATGTCGGCCACATTGAAATCCAGGTCTTCGTCGGCGCCAAAGCCGTGCATGTCGCGCGCGGTACGGTTCCAGTACTGCAGGTTCCCGCCAAGGTCGGCCGTGATCAGGCCGCCATCCAGGTTTTCAAAAATCACCTGCAGCTCATTGCGCGTGAGGTTGAGCTCCGCCTCGGCCTGCTTGCGGGCATCGATGTCTTCCACCACGGAAATGAAGTAGTCCGGCCGGCCCTGGGCATCGCGCACCAGGGAGACGGTGAGATTGACCCAGATAATGTCGCCATCCTTGCGCACATAGCGCTTTTCCATCTGGTAGCTGCTGATATTGCCGACCAGCATCTGCCCCACATAGCCCAGGTCGCGATCCAGGTCTTCGTGATAGGTGATGTCCTGGAAAGAAAGCCGCAGCAGTTCTTCACGGCTGTAGCCCACGGTGTCGCAGAGGCACTGGTTCATGCGTATCCAGCGACCGTCCGGGGCGACATGGGCAATGCCTATGGCCGCCTTTTCAAAGGTGGTGCTGAACAGTGTTTCGTAATTCGTAGCCTGCGGGAGCTGCGTTTCGGTCATGGCCGAATCCCCTTCGAGAACACTCAAAGGACAGGCTAGACCTTAAAAAACGTGACACGCGTCACAAGCCGACAAAAGACAGGCAGGCCCGCTGACAGGTTACAGAAGGTGAACAAACGTCAGGATTGTCCAGGCAAACGCTGCGTACGCCCACAGGGGCACAGGCACTCAGGCCAGCAGCGGCGACAGCGTCTTGAGCAGGCCGGCGAACAGCACCAGGAAACCGCCGATCTCGGCCAGGATGAGCAGCCACATGAAGCCCTGGATCAGGAAGCCGGGCAGCGTGGTGGAGGCCAGCTTGTGCGGGCGCGCGAGCTGGTTGTCGGTGTCGCGCAGGGCGCCGTGCACGATATAGGTGAAGATGGCCGCGCCAAAGAAAAACAGCGGGAACAGCGTGGCCCAGAAATTCACCACCGGGTCCCAGGCACTGAAGGCCGCGAATACCGCCAGCAGCAGCGCGGCAAAGGCATAGAGCAGCGAAGTGCGGTGGGCGATGTTGACGTAGTAAGGCGCTTCCGCCTTCTCGCTGGACATCATGGCCAGGTATTTCCAGACGCCGGTCAAAAGGCCGGACAGGAAAAAGACACCGGCGGCCACCAGGGCCAGCGCGACCGCGGGGGAAACCGCGAAAGTGAATGCGAGCACGTCTTGTTCTTCTTATGGCGGAAACGGGGCAGCAAGGATCACTTCTGGCAGAGGGCCATGTCCAGCGTCATTTCCGCCAGCTTGTCGACCGACACCGGGCCCTGGCGCTTGTACCACATCACCGTCCAGGCGATGGCGCCGGACAGCAGGCGTCGCCACAGGAAGGGATCGTGGCTGATCAGGCCTTCGGCCTGGGCCGTCTTGAGCACGTCCAGCCACAACGCTTCGTAGACCTCGCGCAGGCGCAGCAGGGCCTGCTGCTTGTCGCTGGAAATCCCCTGCCACTCGAAGAAGAGCACGGCCATGGCATCGCCGGTATCGCCGTTGATGGATTCCAGCTCGGCGCGTATCAGGCCCAGCAGCTTGTCCCGCGTGCTGCCGCCCTCGGCCAGCGCGGCCTGCAGACGCCCGGTGTTATAGGTGATGGCTTCCTCCATCACGGCACAGAGGATGTCTTCCTTGGTCTTGAAGTGATGGAAGAGCGAGCCGGACTGTATGCCCACGACACGGGCGAGGTCGCGCACCGTGGTGCGTTCATAGCCCTGGGTGCGGAACAGATGGGCGGCCGCGCGCAGCACCCGGCCACGGGGGCTGTCATCCAGCCCGCCCATATGCGGAATATTGCTCAAACTTTGCACAGCGCTCATGACTCACCCTCGGAAAACGGCGCAACTCTAACCCAAACAAGGACTTGAAGGCTCTGCGGCCTTTTGGCTCCAGGACGGCTTTGGGCTCACTCTAGACCAGGCTCCAGCAAAAACCAAGCGCTTGCTTTGTTTGGCATCCCGCCTTATTGTTACCCCACGTTTTGACTGCCCGGTCTGATTCCATGTCCGACTCTACCCGTACTGTCCGTATCGGCTGCGCCTCCGGCTTCTGGGGCGACACCAACACCGCCGCCTTCCAGCTCGTGAAGATGGCGCAGATCGACTACCTCGTTTTCGACTACCTCGCTGAAATCACCATGTCCATCATGGCCGGCGCCCGCCTCAAGGACCCCCAGGCCGGCTATGCCACGGACTTTGTCACGCGCGTGATGGGCCCCCTCATCAAGGACATCGCGGAAAAGAAGATCAAGGTCGTGAGCAATGCCGGTGGCGTGAATCCCCTGGCCTGCCGCGATGCGCTGAACAAACTGATCAGTGATGCCGGACTCAATCTGAAAGTTGCCGTGGTGCTGGGCGACGACCTCTCCCCGCGCCAGCAGGAATTCCGCGACGCCGGCACCACGGAAATGTTTTCCGGTGCCGCCATGCCCGGCATGCTGGCCAGCATGAACGCCTATCTCGGCGCCACGCCTATACGTGATGCGCTGGCGGCGGGCGCCGACATCGTCATCACCGGCCGCGTGGTGGATTCCGCTGTCGTGATCGGCCCGCTGCTGCATGAATTCGGCTGGGCCAGCGACGACTACGACAAGCTGGGCCAGGCCGCCCTCGCCGGCCACATCATCGAATGCGGCGCACAGTGCACCGGCGGCAATTTCACCGACTGGGAAACCGTGCCCGGCTACGAAAACATGGGCTTCCCCATCATCGAAGTCAGCGCCGATGCCAGCTTCGTGGTCACCAAGCCCAATGGCACCGGTGGCCTGGTCTCGCCCGCCACTGTAGGCGAGCAGATCGTTTATGAAATCGGCGATCCGCAGTCCTATCTGCTGCCGGATGTCACCGCCGACTTTTCCAATGTGAAGCTGGAGCAGGTCGGCGAAAACCGTGTGCAGGTCACCGGCGCCCGCGGCCGTGCTCCCACCGATTCCTACAAGGTCAGCTCCACCTATCCCGACGGCAACCGCGTCACCGTGAGCTTCATGATCGGTGGCATGGATGCGCGTAAAAAAGGCGAGCGTGTGGCCGAAGCCATACTCACCAAATGCGAACGCGTGCTGATGATGCGTGGCGCCCCGCCCTTCACCGGCAAGTCCGTGGAAATCCTCGGCACCGAAACCACCTACGGCCCGCATGGCCGTCACCATGACGCCCGTGAAGTCGTGGTGAAGATGGCGGTGACGCATCCGGTGAAAGAAGCCTGCCTGTTCTTCGCCTCAGAAATCGCCCAGGCCGCCACCGGCATGGCGCCCGGCATCACCGGCATTGTCGGTGGCCGTCCCAAGGCCTCGCCCGTGGTCAAGCTCTGGTCCTGCCTGGTGAAGAAAGACCAGCTGAAGGTGGAAATCGACCTGGATGGCGAACGCCGCACAGTTTCCATTCCTGCCGCCAGCAGCGGCCCGGTTGCTGCACTTCCGGCAGGTTCTTCCGCTTCCTATAAAGGCGGCGAAATCGAAGTGCCGCTGGTCAAGCTGGCCTGGGGTCGCAGCGGCGACAAGGGCAATGCTTCCAATATCGGCGTGATCGCGCGCAAGGCGGAATACCTGCCCTGGATACGCGCCGCGCTGACGGAAAAAGCCGTGGCTGCCTATATGGCCCATGTGCTGGATGGCGACAACAGCGTGGTGACGCGCTTTGAACTGCCCGGCCTGAATGCGCTGAATTTCCTGCTCAGCAATGCGCTGGGCGGTGGCGGCATCGCCAGCCTGCGTATCGATCCGCAGGGCAAGGCCTTTGCGCAGCAGCTGCTGGAAATGCCGGTGAAGGTGCCGGCGGATTTAATCAAATAATGTGATCAATCCCCTCTCTCCACGCGTGGGGAGAGGGCCAGGGTGAGGGGTGGTTGCCGAAGCCGCTGCCCCTCACCCCAACCCTCTCCCCGCAAACGGGGAGAGGGGGAACTACACAAGGGAAAGAGAAAATGAAATACCAGTCGCAATTCCACCCCCAGGCCTTCGCCGGCAAAGTCATCATCGTCACCGGCGGCGGCTCCGGCATAGGCCGCTGCACCGCGCATGAACTGGCCGCCCTGGGCGCGCAGGTGGTCATCACCGGCCGCAAACAGGAAAAGCTGGACAACGTCGCCCGTGAAATCACGGAAGACGGCGGCAAGATCAAGACCCTGGTCTGCGATATCCGCAAGGAAGAAGAAGTCAAAGCCACCATCGCCGCCGTCATCAGCGAATTCGGCCGTATCGATGGCCTGGTCAACAATGCCGGCGGCCAGTTCCCCGCTCCGCTGAACATGATTTCCGCCAATGGTTTCGAGGCCGTGGTGCGCAACAACCTGCAGGGTACTTTCCTGATGATGCGCGAAGCCTATAACCAGTGGATGGAAGCGCATGGCGGCGCCATCGTGAACATGACCGCAGACATGTGGGGCGGCATGCCCGGCATGGGCCACTCCGGTGCCGCGCGCGCCGGTGTCGACAACCTCACCAAGACTGCCGCCATCGAATGGGCCAAATCCGGTGTGCGCGTGAATGCCGTGGCGCCGGGCTGGATCATGTCCTCGGGCATGGACACCTACCAGGGTGATTTCGCCAAGAACGTCATCCCCATGCTGGCTTCCAAGGTGCCGCTGAAGCGCATGGGTACCGAATCCGAAGTTTCCAGCGTGACCTGCTTCCTGCTGTCGCAAGGCGCCGCCTTTGTTTCGGGTGTCACCGTGCGCATCGACGGCGCCGCCTCGCTGGGCACCCCCATCTATCCGCTGCTGGATCACAACAAGTCCGAGGCCTACAACGGCTTCCACCGCGCATTCATTCCTGAAATTCTCAAAGGCGACAAATAATGGCCGTCATCGAATCCTCGGTCTCGCGCGAAAGCGCGGAATTCAAGGCGAATGCGGAGGCGATGGCCAAGACCGTCGCCGAGATGCGCGCCATCCAACAGAAGGTGGTCGACAAGTCCTACGACGCCAAGCCCAAGTTCGACAAGCGTGGCCAGGTGCTGCCGCATGAACGCCTGCAGCTGCTGCTGGACCCGGGCTCGCCCTTTGTCGAACTCTGCGGCCTCGCCGGCTATATGCAGCATGACGACAAGGACGGCAGCGAAGCCGGTGGCGGCATCATTTCCGGTATCGGCTATGTCAGCGGCGTACGCTGCCTGGTCACCGCCAGCAACAGCGCCATCAAGGGCGGCACCATTTCCCCAGCCGGCCTGCGCAAGACGCTGCGCCTGCAGGAGATCGCCTTGGAAAACCGCCTGCCGGTAATTTCCCTGGTGGAAAGCGGCGGCGCTAATTTGAATTACGCGGGCGAAATCTTTGTCGAAGGCGCACGCGGTTTTGCCAACCAGGCCCGTCTCTCCGCCGCCGGCATTCCCCAGGTCACCGTGGTGCATGGCAACGCCACCGCCGGCGGTGCCTACCAGCCCGGTCTCTCCGACTACGTCATCCTGGTGCGCAAACGTTCGCAGATGTTCCTGGCCGGCCCGCCCCTGCTTTTTGCCGCCACCGGTGAAGTGGCCACGGAAGAAGAACTGGGTGGTGCGGAAATGCATGCGCAGGTCGCCGGCACTGGTGAATACCTGGCTGAGAACGATGCCGACGCCATACGTATGGCACGTGAAGTCGTGGCCATGCTGAACTGGAAGGAAACCACCACCAAGGCCGAAGCCGGCTATCGCGAACCGCTGTATCCCGCGGACGAATTGCCCGGCCTGGTGCCTTCCGACTCCAAGAAGCCCTTCGACATGAAGGAAGTCATTGCCCGTCTCGTGGATGGCTCGGAATTCCTGGAATTCAAAACCGAATTCGACAACCAGACCGTCTGCGGCTGGGCGCGTATCGCCGGTTTCGTGGTGGGCATCATCACCAATAACGGTCCCATCACGCCGCAGGGTGCCGCCAAGGCCTCGCAGTTCATACAGATGTGCGACCAGACCAAACGTCCCCTGCTCTTCCTGCACAACACCACCGGCTTCATGGTGGGCACGGAGTCCGAGCAGCATGGCGTGATCAAGCACGGCTCCAAGATGAT
>DASUXS010000422.1:0-10281 GCA_036377855.1 Moraxellaceae bacterium | reverse complement strand
GCTGGATGCCGACAACACGCCCGTGGTCTGGCGTGGTCCCAAGGCCACCGGCGCGCTGCTGCAGCTGCTGCAGCAGACGCAGTGGACGGACCTGGATTTCCTCGTCATCGACATGCCGCCGGGCACCGGCGACATCCAGCTCACGCTGGCGCAGAAGGTGCCAGTGGCCGGTGCCGTCATCGTCACCACGCCGCAGGACATCGCGCTGCTGGATGCCAAGAAAGGCATAGAGATGTTCCGCAAGGTGGAGATTCCCGTGCTGGGCGTGGTGGAAAACATGGCCCTGCATATCTGCAGCAACTGCGGCCATGCCGAACATGTCTTCGGCCAGGGCGGCGGTGAGCGCATCGCGCGTGACTACCAGAGCGAGCTGCTGGGTTCGCTGCCGCTGGACCGCCGCATCTGTGACGAAGCCGACCATGGCCGGCCCACGGTGGTGGCCGATCCGGACGGCGAGATTGCCGGTATCTACCGCCGCGTCGCCCGCCATGTCGGTGCCGCGGTGGCCAAGGTGGCGAATGTGGATGCCAAGAAGATTCCGAATATTGTCTTTGAATGAGTGGAGCTAGCGATGAGCATCAAGGCGGATAAATGGATACGCCGCATGGCGGAGCAGCACGGCATGATCGAGCCCTTCGAGCCCGGCCAGGTGCGCAGCGTCAACGGCAGCAAGATCATTTCCTACGGCGTTTCCAGCTACGGTTACGACGTGCGCTGCTCCAACGAGTTCAAGGTCTTCACCAACGTCTATTCCGCCACGGTGGACCCCAAGGCCTTTGATGAAAAGAGCTTTGTCGACATCACCTCCGACGTCTGCATCATCCCGCCCAATTCCTTCGCCCTGGCGCGCACCGTGGAATATTTCCGCATCCCGCGCAGCGTGCTGACGGTCTGCCTGGGCAAGTCCACCTATGCGCGCTGCGGTATCATCGTCAACGTGACGCCGCTGGAGCCGGAATGGGAAGGGCATGTCACCCTGGAGTTCTCCAACACCACCAACCTGCCGGCCAAAATCTACGCCAATGAAGGCGTGGCGCAGATGCTGTTCTTTGAAAGCGATGAAGTCTGCGAGACCTCGTACAAGGACCGCGGCGGCAAATACCAGGGCCAGACCGGCGTCACCCTGCCCAAGACCTGAGTGTCTGCATGAATGAAAAAAGCGGCCAGAAGGCCGCTTTTTTTTTAGGGTCGGAGGCGCGCTTATTTGGCGGCGGCGGCAGCTGGTTTGTAGGAGGTCAGCTCGATGATGTACAGCGCGCCATCGTTGTCCTGGGTGACCTTGGCCGGCAGGAAGTCGTAATCCTTGGCCAGCCAGAAAGTGGTGTGGCGCGTGGGATCGTTGTGCTTGCGGCTGACCTTGAGCGTGTTGAGCTTGCCCATGGGCGTGGTCAGCACTTCTTCGCCTTCGATGACAAAGGGCTGCTGCTCAATGGCCTTGGGGCTGGCAATCCAGTAGGGGCCGCCCAGCTTGCCCAGGTCCTTGAGGTCACGGCGTATCTGCACTTCCAGGTTGAGTGAATCCACGGTGCCCGCCTGCAGCGCATAGCTGACTGGCTGCTTGCCGTCACGCTTGCCACTGCCTTTCTTTGCGCTCCAGTCGAAATCCACGCTGGAGCCTTTCTTCACCATGAAAATCTTGCGCTGCTGCGCATAGCGCAGGGGGGTGACGGTTTTGCCGTCAAAACGGAAGCTGCTGGTTTCGCTGGCGGTGGCCATGGGCGCACTGGCGCTGAAGCTGTAGAGCCAGCTGCCGTCCGCCTTTTTTTCCAGGCTGCGGGTGGCTTTGCCGGAGAGTTTGTTGTCGATATTGAACTTGTAGCTGGCCGTGAAGGGTTGCAGCTCGTAAGCCCAGGCGCTGCCTGTGCCCAGTAACAGCGTCAGGCCGGTCGTGATGAGCAGCTTGCCGATATGCATTGCGGGGTCTCCTTGCCGCGGGCTCTGCCCGCTGGCCTTGAGCGCTAATTCAGCCGGCGAGCTGTAACGGTGTCAACAGGGGCTGGTCGCGGAAAACCGGCGCGCCATCGCGCCAGGCCAGCTCGCCATTCGCCATCCAGACTAGCACCTGCGGATACAGCCGGTGTTCGCATTTGTGTACGCGTTCCGTCAGGCTTTCTTCGCTGTCGCCGGGCTGCACGCGCACCACGGCCTGGGCCAGCACGGGGCCGCCGTCGAGTTCGGGCGTGACGAAATGCACGGAGCAGCCATGTTCGGCATCACCGGCTTCCAGCGCGCGGCGATGCGTGTGCAGGCCCTTGTACTTGGGCAGCAGCGACGGATGGATATTGAGCAGGCGGCCTTCGTAGTGCTGCACGAAGTGCGGCGTGAGTATGCGCATGAAACCGGCCAGCACCACCACGTCCGGTGCCCAGGCATCGATGGCCTGCACCATGGCGGCATCGAAGGCTTCGCGGTCGGCGAAATCCTTGTGCGAAATGATGGCGGTGGGGATGTGCTTGTCGCGGGCGCGGACCAGGCCGTAGGCATCGGCCTTGTTGGAAAGCACACCCACGATCTGCGCCTGCAGGTCACCACCGCCAATGCGGTCGATGATGGCCTGCAGGTTTGAACCTGATCCGGAAATCAGGACGGCGATTTTCAGCATCGGGGATCAGGCAAAAACCACGGTGGGTTCGCTGTGCGTGGTCGGCACGATGGCGCCGATGCGCCAGGCTTTTTCACCCGCCGTCTGCAGATGCGCGATGGCGGCATCCGCCTGTTCGGCCGGCACCACGACCACCATGCCCACGCCGCAGTTGAAGGTGCGGTACATTTCGAAGCGTTCGACGCCGCCCTTTTCCTGCAGCCACTGGAACACGGGCGGCCAGGTCCAGGAGGCTTCGTCGATGCGTGCATCGGTGCCTTCCGGCAGCACGCGCGGCAGGTTGCCGGGCAGGCCGCCGCCGGTGATGTGGGCGAGGGCGTGCACGGGCAGCTTTTCAATCAGGGACAGCAGCGGCTTGATGTAGATACGCGTGGGCGCCATCAGCACATCGGCCAGCTTGCGGCCATCGAGTTCGCTGCTGAGATCGGCCTTGCTGACTTCCAGGATCTTGCGCACCAGGGAGTAGCCGTTGGAATGCACGCCGCTGGAGGCGATGCCGATGAGCACGTCGCCGGCCTTCACTTTCGAGCCGTCGATGATTTCGGATTTTTCCACCACGCCGACCGCGAAACCGGCGAGGTCGTAGTCTTCGCCTTCGTACATGCCGGGCATTTCCGCGGTTTCACCGCCGACCAGCGAGCAGCCGGCCTGCAGGCAGCCTTCACCGATGCCGGTGACGACGGTGGCGGCGGTGTCCACATTGAGGTGGCCGGTGGCGTAGTAATCCAGGAAGAACAGCGGTTCGGCACCGCAGACCACGAGATCGTTCACGCACATGGCAACCAGGTCTATGCCTATGCTTTCGTGCTTGTTCAGGTCCAGGGCCAGCTTGAGCTTGGTGCCGACGCCATCGGTGCCGGACACCAGCACCGGCTGCTTGTAGCCGGCAGGGATTTCGCAGAGGGCGCCGAAGCCGCCGAGGCCGCCCAGCACTTCCGGACGCTTGGTCTTTTTCGCCACGCCCTTGATGCGTTCAACCAGCGCATCGCCGGCATCGATGTCCACGCCAGCGTCTTTATAGCTGAGGTTCACGGAGGAGGGCTTGTGTTCGGACATGGCGAGGGACACCGGGAATGGAGGAATGAAGGGCGCGTATTATAGGGAAGCGCCGCGTCTGCGGCGAGCGCTTCTGTTGCCGGCCTCGTTGCCTCTCTTCCACGGATTCCCTAGTGTAGGGCGCCTGCTTCCGCCGGATGTGTGCCCGATGTTCCGCCGCCTCTTCTTTTGCCTCTGCCTGACTGCCGCCCTGCCGGCAGCGGCTGCCGAGATTCCGCCGCGCCAGCTGCTGGCCGACAACCTGCTCATCCTGGGCGGCACCGCCGCTGTTTTCGACAGCCCGGCCGTGCAGGCGGCCCTGGCCGACCCGCAACCTTTCCTGGGGGAGGCCGGCCTGCCGCGCTTCGAGCGTCTCTTCGCGGAAAGCGGCCTGCGCCGCTGGCAGCCGCCCCGGCTCTGGGTATTGCAGTGGCAGGGTGCCGCGGGCCAGGAGCGCTGGACCAATCTGCTGCCCGCGTTGGAGCGGGAGGCGGAGCGTCGCGGCTACCGCCTGGTGGGTGCTGAGCCCCTGCCCAGTGCCGTGGAGTCCTTCGGCTTCCTGCAGCCCGGCAGGAACCATCCCGGCCTGCGCGGCCTGCTGGCGGCCTACGAGGCGGATGCCCTGGTACTGATCCGGGGCGGCAGCTGGACCCTGTGGCAGCCGTCGGGCAGCCGCCAGGGTGTGCTGCCTGAGGGCGTGGCCCTGCAGGCCGACCTGCTGGCCGAGGTGGCGGCGGCGGAGCAGCAATGGCCGGAAGCCCGCGACCGCGCCGTGATCCAGGTGGATGGCGTGAGCGGGCTGGCGGATTTCGCCGGCATCCAGGCGGCCCTGCAGGCTTTGCCCGGCGCCCGCCAGGTCCAGTTGCTCCGTGCCGAGCCGGGCCGGCTGTGGTTTGCGCTGGCGGCGCCGGCCGGGGATGCCTTGCAGGCGGCCCTGGGCGCCGAGCCGCGCCTGCCTGCCGTGAAGGCGGTGACCGGCCTGCCGCCACGCCTGTTGCAGGCCAGGCGCCTGGGCTGTCCTTTGCTGAGCCGGCACTGGCAGGCGGATGCGCTGCCCAATCCGCCCGCGCCCTCTGTACAATCAGCGCCCACCCCCTGAATCCGGCCTTATCGTGACCCTGACTGAAACGCGTCCCTGGCTGTGGCTGCTGGCCGCCGCGGCCTTCGCGCTGCTCTTCTACCTGCTGTCCCCCATCCTGATGCCGTTTGCGGCCGGGGCGCTGCTGGCCTACCTGGGCAATCCCCTGGTGAACCGGCTGATGCGCCTGGGCCTGTCGCGCAACTGGGCCGTCAGCCTGGCCTTCTTCACCCTGCTGACGGGGCTGGTGGTGGCACTGGCCTTCCTGATTCCCGTGCTGTGGAAGCAGTTCCTCTATGTGGAGGCCAAGCTGCCCATGCTGCTGCGCTGGGTGAACCGCGCCGCCATTCCCTGGGTGGAAGGGCATTTCCGCATGGATATCAACCGTATCGACATGGACCTGGTGACGGACTGGCTGTCCGGCTACTGGACCTCGGGCGAAGCGGCGGCGGCCACGGGCAATGTGCTGACGCAGGTGGCGGCGTCCAGCATCAGCGTGCTGGCCATCCTGGGCATGATAGGCCTGGTGCCGGTGGTGACCTTCTACCTGCTGCTGGACTGGGATGACCTGCTGCGCCGTATCCGCGACCTGATTCCCCTGCGTTTCCAGCCCAAGGTCAGCCAGCTGGTGCATGAGTGTGACGACGTGCTGGCGGCCTTCCTGCGCGGCCAGCTCCTGGTCATGGTGGCACTGGGCGTCGTCTATTCCGTGGGCCTGCAGATCGTGGGGCTGAAGCTGGCTCTCATCATCGGCATGGTGGCGGGCCTGGGCAGCATCATTCCTTATTTCGGTTTCGCCATCGGCATCATCGCCGCCACCATCGCGGCGGTGATCCAGTTCGGCAATTTCCAGGACGTGGCCTGGGTCTGGGTGGTGTTTGCCGTCGGCCAGGCCATCGAGGGCTGGGTCCTGCAGCCTTACCTGGTGGGCGACCGCATCGGCCTGCATCCGGTGGCGGTGATCTTCGCCATCATGGCCGGCGGCCAGCTTTTCGGCTTTGTCGGCATGCTGCTGGCCCTGCCGGCCGCCGCCATCATCATGGTGCTGCTGCGCCATGCCCATGCCTGGTACCGGCGCAGCCGGCTTTACCATGGTGACGTGCCCGACAGCGAGGACAGGGATGCCACGGGCTGAACAACTGCTGCTGAACCTGCGTCCGCGGCCCGACGCCCGCCTCGGTGATTTTGCCGGCGCCTCCTATGCCGGCGTGATGGATGCCGTGGGCAACCTGCTGCGCAGTCCGGACAGTCTGCTCTTCATCCATGGCGTGGCCGGCAGCGGCCGCAGCCATCTGCTGTCGGCCATCTGCACGGCCCGGGAGGAGGGCGGCGGCGCTGCGGTGCTGCTGCCCTTGCAGGAATTGCGGGAGGAAGATCCCGGTCTGCTGCAGGGCCTGGAGGCCCAGGACCTGCTGGCCTGTGACGATGTGGAGGCGATTGCCGGCCACGCCGCCTGGGAAGAGGCGCTGTTCCATCTCTTCAACCGGGTCCGGGCAGCGGGCGGCCGCCTGGTCTTTGCTTCGTCACGGCCACCCCGGGAGGCCGGTTTCCGCCTGCCGGACCTGGCTTCCCGCCTGGCGCTGGCGCCCTGCTGGGAGCTGGGCCTGCCCGACGACGGGAGCCGCCAGGCTTTGCTTGCTCGTGCCATTGAGCGCCGGGAGATTGATCTGGATCAGGACGTGCTGCGCTATCTTGCGCTGCGCGGACCGCGTACGCCGGGGGGGCTGATGGCTCTGGTGGAAGGGCTGGACAAGGGCTCCCTGCAAGCTGGACGACGCCTGACAATTCCCTTTGCGCGCAAAGTGTTGGAAGCACTTCCTGCCAACGGGCGGGAGGCGTCTTCCGGCTGACTGCCTTGCCTTGCCCGGGGGGGCGGGAGTGTGCGAAAGTACGGCCGCCCGCCACCCTGTCCGATAACAAAAAGCAACAGTCCGGGCCCGGGAACTCTGGATAGCATCCACCTCAGCAGGATGCTCCGAAAAAACTACAAGAACATAAGAATTTCAGGAGAGCACCTCCATGTCAGGGCCCCGGGGAAGCTTTCTCGCTGCGCTTCTCGTCCTTTCCGTGCAGGCGGCTTATGCCACCACCCTCACGGTCAACACCACTTCGGATGACAATGCCGCCAACTCGCTGTGCTCCTTGCGCGAGGCGGTAGAGTATTTCAACCGTGACACGCCCGCGGCGGGTTTTCAGGGCTGCGTGACCACGGTGACCGGGGGAATCGGCGCCATCGTGCTGCCGGCCAGCACCACGCCCTACGAGATCAGCGGTCCGGCGATTGCTGTGCGCCGTTCCTTGCAGATCAATGGTGAGGGGGCTTCGGGAAGTGCCGTGACGAAAGTCCAGGTGATAGGCCCGCACCGCGCCTTTTTCGTCAGCGACAATCCTACCTATCTGCCTCCCGGCTGTGCCGCCACCAGTTCCTGTGAGCAGACGCCGGCACCGGGCCAGTCGGCGGCTCCTGCGCTTGACCCGCTTTCTGACACCAGCGGCGGGGACTACCTGACCACAACGACCAACCCCAAGTTCAGCGGTAGCTACACCCATCCGGGGGCGCCCCATGTGGTGATGGTGCGCTTGTGGGATACCCCGGTGGGCGGGGAGCGCACCCTGGTCGGTATCGGCTACGTGACGACGACCAATACCTGGAGCATCACGCCAGTCATCACGCTTGAATATGCCGAGCACCAGTTGACCACCACCTTCCAGGTGGATACGGATCCGGAGTCGGCTGACAGTGCGGCGACGACACTGCGTGTCTATGAAGGTGCCTACAATAATTCGGTGACCTTCAGCGCCCTGGAAATCATTGGCTGCGGCGTGGCGACCAACTGCGCAAACAATGTGGATGCGTTGTACAGCTCGACGGGCAATGTCTCCAGCTCGGGCCTGGTTTACGACTACACGGTGACGGGAACCAGTGGAAATGGCGGCGTCATTTTCTCGACTGAAAAGGTGATCCTGAGCGGAGCCATCGTGCGCGACGGCAATGCTTCAGCACTGGGGGGAGCCGTATACGGTAGCTCGGTGTCGGCCATGGAAGTAGTGGAGTCGGAGCTCAGCGGGAGTAGCGCCGGTGACGGTGCGGCGATCTACCTGAATGCCAACTCGCTGCTCATGAGCAAGAGCCTTGTGACGGGCAATACCACGACGGCGGCGGGCGGGGCGGCAATCAGTATTGCCAGCGTCACCGTACCCTCGGGCGGGAACAGCACCAATATTTCCAATTCCACCATCGGCAAGAACAGTGCTGCAGGTCTTTCCCTGCTGGCAGGCATGATTGTGAAGTCCGCGACGGTGGTGGAGAACACGGGCGGCGGTATCGATTTCAATGGCGAAGCCGTCAAGGTCTACAACACCATCCTTGCGGGCAACCAGTCCGCTGCGCAGGACTGCGTGGATGCGGCGGCCGCCGTGGTTCAATTCAGCCTCCTGCAAACCGGTACGGCCTGCCCGACGGCGGGTAACCAGCTCATCGATGGGGTGGCGGGCGGTGTGGGCCAGTTGCTGGCCAACAGCAGCTGCGACAGCCCTTTCGGCCTGCTCTGCCCCCTGGCTGACAACGGTGGCAGCACCCGCAGCTATCTGCCGCGCGTGCTCGCTGCCTACAACACCTTCGATGTCTCTGCCGGATCGGCAGTTGGTCCTGTCATCATCGGACGTGCCTCCAGCACGTCCAGCCTGGAGAGCAGCTGTCTGTCGAATGACCAGCGCGGGCTGTCACGCACCACGGATCCCTGCGATATCGGTGCCGTTGAATTCAAGGGGGGGGATATCTCCGTCAGCTCGGGCGGTTTCATTTCCTACGGCCAGACGCTGACCATGTCCATGCGTGAAGGACTGGGCGACGAGGAGCTGCTGGCCACCGGATGCCCTGCAACTGCACCCACGGCACCGGCCACGGGCTACCGCAACAACGTGCCCGGCTGCCCCTGGCTGGAAGTGCCGCCAGGCCGTGGTGTCGTGGTATTCAATGCCGACGGTACCTACAGCTATACGCCAAGCTCGAATTTCCATGGCACCGACAAGTTCACGATCAGGGTCATGACGACGCTGACGAAGCTGTACGGGCCGGCCGACATGAAGAGCCATGCCATCCCTGTCCAGGTCGTAGTGGATCCGCCGAGTGGAATCAGCAGTGACAGTGTCGGGTTGATTGACTGGGCGGCGCTGTCTGTCTTGCTGCTCGGGTTTGTACGTCTGCGTGCCGGGCGGGAGAGGGTGTGATCATGTGGACTCTGCGGATACTTTTTATCGCGACTGCCTTCTCGTGCGCTGTTGCCAGCGCGGACGTGACGATTACCGTGACCACGGTTGCTGACGAGGATGGTGTGGGTAGCGCCTGCTCCCTGCGCGAGGCCATCAAGGCCGTCAACACCCATGCCCCCTGGGGCGGGTGCCCGGCAGGCTCCCGCAATTCGGACAATACGATCAAGCTGTCTGCCTCCACCTATGTACTCGCCTCTGAGCTGGTGGTGACCGCTCCGGTAACGATCGAAGGGGTCGCCACGGAGCGCCCTGATGACATCAACCCCTATACCGGCACAGTGCCCAACCGGGTCAGGCCGACGACGGTCATTGATGCCGACCACAATGGCCGCGCGATCAATGCCTCCGGTGAGATCCTGTTGAAGGACCTCATCATCAGGAATGGCCTCGCAACCGAAAACGGGGGAGCCATCTATACGTCTGCCAACCTGACGCTGGATAACGTCAGCATCAGTGACAGCGAGACAGGCGGGGATGGCGGGGCCGTCTTCCTGGCCAGCAAGATCGATTCGACCTCTGCCGGCCTGTCCATGACGGATGCCATGTTCTTGCGCAATGTCGCGGCAGGTACCGGCGGTGCCGTCTCCATGACCTGCGACGGAGCGCTGGGTGCCGAGGCGCAGCATATCGTTGGCGTGCTGCGCGCCCTGTTCAGGGAAAACGAAGCAAATGCGGGCGCCGGTGCCTTCCGTATCTGCGGCAATTCCGCCGTTACCATGGATGCCACCACCTTCGACGGCAATGTGTCGACGTCCGGAAAGGCGGCCGTAACGTATGAGTCGGCAACGGCCAAGGGAACGATAAGCCTGAGTTATCTCACCGCTGTGCGGCATGATGGCTTTGTCCTGCGCATTGTCGGCATTGATTCCGCTCTCATCAGCAATTCCTTCTTTGCCTTCAACAATGCGGCGAATTGCGATGCGGCCAGTGCGGTGACAAAAACGACGGCTGGTGATTACAACGTCCTGAGCGATAGCAGCTGCAGCGCGCTGATGAGGCCGCCGGGAAGCAATAATGTGGTGAATGCCGCACTGGCGCCGGAATCCCAGCTGGGCACCCAGCTGACGGCGTTTGGCAATCATGGCGGCCTGGTGGACGGTTATCTGCCTTTGCGCGTGCCTGCGACCGTGCTGATAGACAAGGGCCAGATATCCACACAGTGCGCATCCCTTGTGGATCAGCGGAATTTGCCGCGAAAAAGTGGTTCCGCCTGCGATATCGGGGCCTTTGAGAGGCTGGTGCCCACGGCGAATGACGACGAGGCTGAAAGCACGCCCAAGACCAATCGCCTGGC
>DASUXS010000421.1:0-6844 GCA_036377855.1 Moraxellaceae bacterium | reverse complement strand
TGCGGTTCGTCTCTGCGTCAACCGTACGCCGCGTCATATCTATGCCCAGGTGATCTCCGCCGACGGCTCCACCGTGCTGGCCCAGGCCTCCACGCTGGACACCGCCCTGCGCGAAGGCGCCACCGGCAACGCCGAAGCCGCCAAGAAGGTCGGTGCCCTGGTCGCTGAGCGCGCCAAGGCCGCCGGCGTCTCCAAGGTCGCCTTCGACCGTTCCGGTTTCAAGTACCACGGCCGTATCAAGGCCCTGGCCGATGCCGCGCGTGAAGCCGGCCTGGAGTTCTAATCATGGCGAAGATCGAACAGCAGCAGCAGACCGAAGGCTTCGTTGAGAAGCTGGTCCAGGTCAACCGCGTGGCCAAGGTTGTGAAGGGTGGTCGTATTTTCTCCTTCACCGCCCTGACCGTTGTTGGTGATGGCAAGGGTCGCGTCGGCTTCGGCCGCGGCAAGGCCCGTGAAGTGCCCGCCGCCATCCAGAAGGCTCTGGAAGCCGCCCGCCGCAACATGATCCAGGTCGATCTGAACGGCACCACCCTGCAGCACCCGGTGATTGGTGAGCATGGCGCTTCGCGCGTCTACATGCAGCCCGCCTCCGAAGGTACCGGCGTTATCGCTGGTGGCGCCATGCGCGCCGTGCTGGAAGTGGCCGGTGTGCACAACGTGCTGGCCAAGTGCTATGGCTCCACCAACGCCAACAACGTGGTGCACGCCACGTTCAAGGGCCTGGCTGCCATGACTTCGCCGGAACAGGTCGCTGCCAAGCGTGGCAAGACCGTTGACGAGATCCTGGGGTAAGTCATGTCCGCCAAGACCATCAAAGTTACGCAGGTGCGCTCCGGCGCACACAAGCTGAAGAACCACAAGCTCTGCCTCAAGGGTCTGGGCCTGCGCCGTATCGGCCACACGGTTGAAGTGCTCGATACGCCGTCCAACCGCGGCATGATCAACAAGGTTTATTACCTCGTTAAGGTGGAAGGTTAATCGCCATGAAACTGAATGAGCTGAGCCCCGCTGAGGGTTCCAAAAAGGTTGCTCGCCGTCCGGGTCGTGGTATCGGCTCCGGCCTCGGCAAGACCGGTGGTGGCGGCGTCAAGGGCCAGACCTCTCGCGGCAAGGGCAAGGTTCGCCCCGGCTTCGAAGGCGGCCAGATGCCCCTGTACCGTCGTCTGCCCAAGTTCGGTTTCACGAACCTGGCCAGCCTCAAGGTTGCTGAAGTGCGTCTGTCCGAAATCGCTTATGTCGACGGTGACGTGGTTTCCCTGGAAACCCTGAAGGCCGCCAACGTCGTGCGTAAGGACAAGACCAGCGTCCGCATCATCCTGTCGGGTGAAGTCGGCCGTGCCCTGACCATCAAAGGTCTGAAGGTGACCAAGGGCGCTCGTGCTGCGATTGAAGCAGCCGGCGGCAAGGTCGAGGAATAAGCCTGATGGCGAACACCCGCACGCAACAGGCCCGGGAAATGATGCAGAACCCGGGCATGCAGCAGGGGATGTCCGAGCTGTGGCGCCGTATTGGCTTCCTGTTGCTGGCACTGGTGGTGTTCCGCCTTGGCGCGCACATCCCGGTGCCGGGTATCAACCCGGAGCGCCTGGCCCAGCTGTTTGAGCAGAACAAGGACACCATCCTCAGCCTGTTCAACATGTTCTCGGGTGGCGCGCTGGAGCGCATGTCCATCCTGGCGCTGGGCATCATGCCCTACATCTCGGCGTCCATCATCATGCAGCTGATGGCGACGGTGTACCCGCCGCTGGAAGCGCTGAAGAAGGAAGGGGAAGCTGGTCGTCGCAAGATCAACCAGTACACCCGTTACGGCACTGTGGTGCTGGGCTTCGTGCAGGCCGTTGGCATGTGCGTGGGCCTGGTCAGCCAGGGCATCACGCTGAGCACCGGCCTGGCCTTCTTCGTGCCGGCGGTGACCAGCCTGGTGGCCGGTACGGTGTTCCTGATGTGGCTGGGTGAGCAGATCACCGAGCGTGGTATCGGCAATGGCATCTCGATGATCATTTTCGCCGGTATCGTCGCAGGTATCCCGAATGCCATCGGCATGTCGCTGGAGTCTGCCCGCCAGGGTGAAATGAATATGCTGGGCCTGCTGCTGCTGGCAGTCCTGGCGGTGGTGGTGGTGGGGGCTGTGGTGTTCATGGAGCGCGGCCAGCGCCGCATCACCGTGAACTATGCGCAGCGCCAGCAGGGTCGGCGTCTGTATGCGGCCCAGCAGAGCCACCTGCCGCTGAAGATCAATATGGCCGGCGTGATCCCGGCGATCTTCGCCAGTTCGCTGCTGCTGTTCCCGGCCTCGCTGGGTCAGTGGTTCGGCCAGTCGCCGAATCCGAACTGGTTCCAGCGCCTGCTGCAGGATGTGGCCCTGACCCTTTCCCCGGGCCAGCCGCTCTACCTGCTGCTGTTTGCGCTGCTGATCATTTTCTTCTGCTACTTCTACACGGCGTTGATGTTCAACCCGAAAGACGTGGCGGAAAATCTGAAGAAGTCGGGTGCCTATATTCCGGGTATCCGCCCGGGTGAGCATACCGCGCGCTATGTGGACAGCGTGCTGGGCCGCCTGACCCTGATCGGTGCCCTGTACATCACGGCCGTCTGTCTGCTGCCGATGATCCTGCAGGTGGCGTTCCAGGTGCCTTTCCACCTGGGTGGCACGTCGCTGCTGATCGTGGTTGTGGTGGTCATGGACTTCATGTCGCAGGTTCAGTCGCACATGATGTCGCACCAGTACGAGGCCTTGATGAAGAAGGCCAACCTCAAGGGATACGGGCCTTCCGGCCTGATCCGTTAAGGGCGGTCCCGTCTTGGCGGGACCCAGCTGATGACCTTCTCCCCCCCGGGAGAAGGTGCCCGAAGGGCGGATGAGGGGGCTTCGGCCGTCTTCATATAACAAGTTTTTGAAAAAGTAGGTGGAATCATGAAAGTCCGTGCCTCCGTCAAGAAGATCTGTGCTAACTGCAAGATCGTGCGTCGCAACGGCAGCATCCGCGTGATCTGCAGCGCGGAACCCCGTCACAAGCAGCGTCAGGGCTAAGTCCCCGGCGCCAGGTTGTTGATTTCCGGCCCTTTGACGAGTAGACTCTCGCGCCTTTCGCGCCTGGTCCGTCAGCCGAAAGTCAACGGCAGCAACGGTTTACAAGTGGAGTGAGTGTGAATGGCTCGTATAGCCGGCGTTAACATCCCTGACAACAAGCATGCAGTGATCTCGCTGACCTACATTTATGGGGTTGGTCGGACCACTTCTGCCAAGATTCTGGACTCCGTCGGCATCGCCCCGACCACCAAGATCAAGGACCTCACCGACGCGCAGCTGGACCAGGTGCGTGCCGAAGTGGCCAAGATCCCGACCGAGGGTGACCTCCGTCGTGAAGTTTCCATGAATATCAAGCGCCTGATGGACCTGGGCTGCTACCGCGGTCTCCGTCACCGCCGTGGCCTGCCTGTGCACGGTCAGCGCACCAAGACCAACGCCCGCACCCGCAAGGGTCCGCGCAAGGCCATCAAGAAATAATCGGACGCTAGAGAATCATGGCTAAAGACACCACTCGTGGCCGCAAGAAGGTTACCCGCCAGGTAGCTGAAGGTATTGCCCACATCCACGCTTCCTTCAACAACACCATCGTGACGATCACCGATCGCCAGGGCAACGCCCTGTCGTGGGCGACCTCCGGTGGCCAGGGCTTCCGCGGTTCGCGCAAGTCCACCCCCTTCGCCGCCCAGGTGGCTGCCGAAGTGGCTGGCAAGGCTGCCCAGGAATACGGCCTGAAGAATCTGGACGTGCTGGTGAAGGGCCCGGGTCCGGGTCGCGAATCCGCCGTGCGTGCCCTGAACGCCGTGGGTTACAAAATCAACAGCATCACCGACATCACGCCGATTCCGCATAACGGCTGCCGTCCGTCCAAGAAGCGTCGCGTGTAAGAGGAGTTTGAAGAATGGCTCGTTACATTGGTCCCAAGTGCAAACTCTCGCGTCGCGAAGGTACGGATCTGTTCCTGAAGAGCGGCGTGCGCGCCCTCGACAGCAAGTGCAAGGCTGACACCCCCCCGGGCCAGCACGGCGCCTCCCGCAAGGGCCGCCTGTCTGACTACGGCACGCAGCTGCGCGAAAAGATGAAAGTGCGTCGTATGTACGGCGTGCTTGAGCGTCAGTTCAGCAACTACTACAAGACCGCCGCCCAGGCCAAAGGTGCAACCGGTGAAAACCTGCTGCAGCTGCTGGAAGGCCGTCTGGACAACGTCGTTTACCGTATGGGTTTCGGTGCCACCCGCTCCGAAGCTCGCCAGCTGGTGAGCCATCGCGCCATCCTGCTGAACGGCAAGCGTGTGAACATCGCCTCCATGCAGGTGTCGCCCGGCGACGTGGTTACGGTGCACGAAAAGTCCCGTAACCAGCTGCGTGTGAAGAGTGCACTCGAGCTGTCCGCCCAGCGTGGCGTGCCGGCTTGGCTGGAAGTGGATGCCAGCAAGATGGAAGGTACGTTCAAGTCCAAGCCTGAGCGTTCCGATCTGTCCTCCGAGATCAATGAAAATCTGATCGTCGAGTTGTACTCCAAGTAAGGACCGCCTGAGGTTTTAACCCATGTCACATGCTGTCAACGAGTTTCTGACTCCCCGTAGCATCGCGGTCTCTGCTATCAGCTCCACCCATGCCAAGGTGACGCTGGAGCCGCTGGAGCGCGGGTTCGGTCATACGCTGGGCAATGCCCTGCGTCGCATCCTGCTGTCGTCCATGCCGGGTGCCGCTGTCGCCGAAGTGGAAATCGAAGGCGTGGAGCATGAGTACAGCGCCATCGAAGGTGTGCAGGAAGACGTTATCGAAATCCTGCTGAACCTGAAGGGCCTGGCCATCAAGCTGCACGAGCAGAACGAAGCATTCCTGGTCCTCGACAAGAAGGGTCAGGGCGTGGTGACGGCTGCCGATCTCGGCCTGCCGCACAACGTCGAAGTGGTCAACAAGGATCACGTGATCGCCAACCTGGGCGCCAACGGCCATCTCAAGATGAAGCTGAAGGTCACCCGCGGTCGCGGTTACGAGCCGGCAGACAGCCGCTACACCGAAGAAGAGACCCGTCCCATCGGCCGTCTCCAGCTGGACGCTTCGTTCAGCCCGGTGCGCAAGGTTGCCTACGTGGTTGAAGCCGCTCGTGTCGAGCAGCGCACCAACCTCGACAAGCTGGTGATCGACCTGGAAACGAACGGTACCATCGATCCGGAAGAGGCCATCCGCCGCGCAGCGACCATCCTGCAGCAGCAGATCGCCGTGTTCGTGGACCTGCAGAAGGACAAGACGCCTGAAATCGTGGAAACCCGCGAAGAAGTCGATCCCCTGCTGCTGCGCCCGGTTGATGATCTTGAGCTGACGGTTCGTTCCGCGAACTGCCTCAAGGCCGAAAACATTTACTACATCGGTGACCTGGTACAGCGCACCGAAGTCGAGCTGCTCAAGACCCCTAACCTGGGTAAGAAGTCGCTCACCGAAATCAAGGACGTGCTGGCCTCCCGTGGCCTCTCGCTCGGCATGCGTCTGGAAAACTGGCCTCCCGCCAGCCTGCGCAACGACGACCGTCTGAATTACCGTAGCCGCTGATCCGGCTGCCGCTTTGTAGGAAATTGAGCCATGCGTCATCGTAATAGTGGTGTGAAACTCGGCCGCACCAGCAGCCACCGCAAAGCCATGTTCCAGAACATGGCCAACTCGCTGTTCGAGCACGAGCTGATCAAGACCACGCTGCCCAAGGCCAAAGAGCTGCGTCGCGTTGCCGAGCCGCTGCTGACGCTGGCCAAGGTCGACTCCGTCGCCAACCGCCGCCTGGCGTTTGCCCGCACCCGCAACAAGGAAATCGTGGGCAAGCTGTTCACCGTGCTGGGTCCCCGCTACAAGGCCCGCAATGGTGGCTACCTGCGCGTGCTGAAGGCCGGTTTCCGCGCTGGTGATGCCGCTCCCATGGCTTATGTGGAGCTGGTGGATCGCGAAATCGTTGCCAAGACGGAAGCCGTTGCCGCTGAATAAGCTGCGCAGCCTTCGCCACGAAAAAGCCGGGCATTGCCCGGCTTTTTCATTTCTGCGTTTTGCGTTCCGGATTTTCAGGACTGCAGTTGCTGGCGTCGACGCTCGAAGAGGCAGACGGCGGCCGCGGCGGCCACATTCAGGGACTCCACGGCATCTGTCATGGGGATATGCAGGCGCAGCGTGGCCTGGGCCAGCAGTTCGGCGCTGACACCGCCGCCCTCACTGCCCAGGGCCAGCACCAGGTCGCCCTTCAGGGGCGCGGCATAAAGCGACTGCGCCTCTTCCAGTGTGGTGGCGGCAATGGCGCCGCGGAAACCCGGCAGCACCTCCTCCAGCGTCACGCGTTCTATCATCGGCAGGCGGAAATGCGCGCCCATGCCGGCACGCAGCACCTTGGGCGACCACACATCCGCACAGCCTGCGGTCAGCCAGACCTGGTCCACGCCGGCTGCGGCCGCCGTGCGCAGGATGGAGCCGACATTGCCCGGATCCTGCACGCCTTCAAGTAAAAGACAGAAGCCGTCAGTGCGCGCTGCAGGCGCCTCGGGGAAGGCAGTCAGGGCAATCAGCCCGGTACTGCTGGGTGTCTGCTCGATTTCCGCGAACAGCGCGCGATCCAGCATCAGCGTTGGCACGTGCTGCTGCTCCAGCAACTCACGGATTTCTTCGCGGCCTTCCTCGCCTTCGCAAACCAGCAGCTTTTCCAGCGGCCAGCCAGCCGCCAGCGCCGCCTGTACGAGATGCGTGCCGACCAGCAGGGTCTGGCGCGACTTCAGGCGTTCGCGGCGGTTGTCAGCGAGTTTGACGAGATGCTTGGCCAGGGGATTCTGGCGGGAGC
>DASUXS010000420.1:0-2341 GCA_036377855.1 Moraxellaceae bacterium | reverse complement strand
TGTGCATGATGTCGGCGACTACAAGATCGACAACCGCTGGCGCGAACTCGAAGCCGGCATGGTGATGACGGTGGAACCCGGCCTCTATATCGCGGCCGACTGCGACACCGTGGAGCCGCGCTGGCGCGGCATCGGCGTGCGTATCGAAGACGATGTGCTGGTCACCAAGACCGGCAGCGACGTGCTGACGCACGCCGTGCCCAAGGCCGTGGCGGAGATTGAAACCCTGATGGCGCGCTGATCAGCCTTTTTTCTTGTCCAGGATTTCCTGCGAGGACATGGTGCAGAAGGCATCAATGGTTTCTTCGGTCTTGCCCGGGTTCAGGGCGCGGCGGCAGGCGAAGAAATTGGAATAGGCTTCCACCTTGAGTTTGCTGTCAGTGGTGCGCACCAGGTAGAAATGGTTATAGGGCACGCCATAGCGCCAGAAGGCGATGCGCTGGTCGCTTTCCACGCAGCGGTAATCCACCTTGTAGGCAATGCCCTTGAAGGTCTTGAGGTAGTAGCGGCTGTAATGGTTCCAGCCCGTGGTGAGGCCGGCATTGCGTTCGGCCTCGCAGGCCTCCAGCGTGGTGATGGCGTTGTGCTTGAAAAAGACAACCTGGGTGAAATCGGTGCCGGTGAGTTTGACGCGCGCCACCATGTAGATGCCGGGGCCGGCCACTTCTTCAGTCGCTGCCTCTGCCGTGTCGGCGGCGTCAGCGGCCTCCGCCGGTGCGGCGGCGGTCGCTTTGGCCGGAGTCGCTGCCGTGGCCGGCGTGGCCGCTTCGGCGCCGTAGGTGGTGGTGGCCAGCAGGGCGGTGCAGAGGATCAGGGCAGGGGACAGGGCACGCATACAGGCTCACTCCGGTGAAGTCTTCCGATTATAGGGAGAGCAACGGCGGCCTCGGCAAGATGATGATGTGAAAAGCGGCACGATTTGGGGAAGAAGGCGGTGCAGGCAGAAACGGCAAGGGCGGGAACAACACAGGCGGATGTGCTGATTGTCGGCGGCGGCATGGTGGGGGTGACCCTGGCCCTGCTGCTGGCCCGCGAGCCCGGCCTGCACATCACCCTGGTGGAAGCCATCACGCTGCCGGCCCTGCAGCCGGGCGAGCCCCTGCCCTACCGCCCCAGTTTCGATGCGCGCAACACCGCGCTGTCGCGCCGTACCGTGGCGACCTATCGCGAGCTCGGCCTCTGGGACGAGTTGCAGGCGCATGCCACGCCCATACACCAGATCCATATCTCGGAACGCGGCCGTTTCGGCATGGCGCGCCTGGTGGCGGAAGAGGAAAACGTCGAGAGCTTCGGCCAGGTCATCGAGAACGCCTGGCTGGGCCTGGTGCTGCTGCGGGCCCTCAAGGCCTGCGCCAATGTCACCGTGCTGGACGGCGTGACGCTCACCGGCATCACGCCCGGCGAGAAAGCAGTGACGGCGCAGCTGCAACGCGGCGACAGCCGCTTTGCCATCACCACGCCGCTGCTGGTGGCCGCGGATGGCGCGCAATCGCAATGCCGCATGCTGCTGGGCGTGGCGGCGGAAACCACGCCTTATCACCAGGTGGCCCTGGTCACCACGGTGGCCACTTCGCTGCCGCACCAGAACATCGCCTACGAACGTTTCACCGATTCCGGTCCCTTTGCCCTGCTGCCCCTGCCGGAGGAGCGCCGTGCCCTGGTGTGGACCTTGCCGGAAGGGGAAGAGAAAGCCCTCATCGAATGCAGTGACGAGATCTTCCTGGAAAAGCTGCAGGCGGCTTTCGGCAAACGCGCCGGCCGTTTCGTGAAAACCGCAAAACGTTTCGCCTATCCGCTGGCGCTGACCGTGGCGCATACGCAGGCCCTGCCGCGTGCCGTCGTCCTGGGCAATGCCGCGCACAGCCTGCATCCGGTGGCGGGGCAGGGCTTCAATCTCTGCCTGCGCGACTGCCTGGCGCTGACGCAGCGCCTGCACCAGGCGCATCGCAAGGGCAATGATCTCGGCGATTTCGCCCTGCTGCGGGATTACGAGGCGGCGCGCGAACAGGACCAGCTCAATGTCATCCGTTTTTCCGACGGCATCGTGCGCGGCTTTTCCAATTCCATTCCAGGCCTGACGCTGGCGCGCAATGCCGGCCTGGTCACCTTCGACCTGCTGCCCGCCGCCAAGCAGATGCTGGCGCGCTACGCCATGGGGCTGAACCAGTGAATTCCCTGACCAGCGATATCGTCATCGTGGGCGCCGGCATGGTGGGCTCGCTGCTGGCCGCCCTGCTGCGCGACAGCGGCCTGCGTGTGGAGCTGCTGGAGCGGGCCACCGTGGCCGCGCCGCAGAAAGACGATGCTTTCGAGCCGCGCGTCTCCGCGCTGACGCGCGCTT